>JAUNAY010000037.1 GCA_030527385.1 Fusobacterium sp.
ATCTCCTATAAAAATAATTTCATTCCCCTTTTTTTCCATTTCTATCAAAGTGTCTCTTATATGTGTTACAAACTTGCAAGTAGCATCATATACTTTGACTCCTTTTTCTTCTAAAATGTTATAAATTTTTTTTAAAGTTCCGTGGGCTCTAATGATAACTATATCATCTTGTTTTAGATCATCTTTTTTTTCTAAAATATCTTTCTCTTCAACTATTAAAAAACCTTCACTCTTTAGTTTATCAACTACATATTGATTATGCACCAACATTCCTAAAATAAAAATTCTTTTGTTTTTATTTTCTTCTTCTTTTAATACAGTGTGACAAGTTTCAATAGCTCCAGCCACTCCAAAACAAAAACCCATATGTTTTGCTCTTATTATCTCCATAACTATTCCTCATTAAATTTTTTTACTTCTATTAAATCAACAAGTGCATCAAGCATCTCATCTTCATCTGGACCATCAGCTATCAACTCAAGCTTTCTACCACATTCAGCTGCAAGTAGCATAAGCCCCATAATACTTTTTCCGTTGATCTCTTCATCATCACATTTTACAGTAATATCTGAATCATAACCTGTTACTAGTTGTACAAACAAAGATGATGGTCTTGCGTGTAATCCAGCTTTATTTTTTATTTCAACTATTCTACTTTTCATAAACTCTCTCCCTTTTACTAACCTATTTTATATATTCGCTTAAAATCTCTTTTACTTCTCTTGAATCACTGCAATTTAAAAGTTTCTCTTTTATCTCTTTCAAATCTTTATAGTTTAAACTTCTTATCAAAGATCTAGCTGCTAAGATTGAACCTCCTACCATACTTAAATCTTTTATTCCCATACTTAAAAAAGCAACTATTGCCTTTGCTTCTCCAGCCATCTCACCACAAACCGAAACCTTTTTCCCATATAGATCTGCTGCTTTTTTTACAAAAGCAATCGAACGTAATACTGCTGGATTATAACAATCATACATAGAAGAAACTGTTTCTGAAAGTCTATCTGTTGCTAAAATATATTGAGTAAGATCATTAGTTCCTATACTAAAAAAATCTACCTCTTTTGCAAAGAGATCTGCCATCATCACAGCAGAAGGAACTTCTATCATTATTCCAACCTCTATATCCTCTTTATACAATTTATTTTCTTTTTTTAACTCACTCTTAGCTCGTTCTAATAAACTATTAGCTCTTTTTAATTCAGATAAATTCGTAATCATAGGATACATTATTTTTACATCTCTATTATAACCAGCTCTCAAAATTGCTTTTAATTGAGTTACAAATATTTCCTCATTTTGTAAACTAAATCTTATCCCTCTCAAGCCCAAAAATGAGTTGCTTTCCTCTTTCATTTTGAAATATGGCAACTGTTTATCTGCTCCTATATCCAAAGTTCTAATTATAATAGATGAACTCCTATCAAATTTTTCTACTATATTAGTATACACCTTTAATTGATTTTCTTCATCAGGAAAAGATGTATTTTTCATATATAAAAGTTCAGTTCTAAGAAGTCCTATTCCATCTGGCTTAAAAAGTTGAACCTCTTCTGAATTTAAATCACCACTCACATTTACATATAACGAAACTTTTTCACCATCTAAAGTTTCAGTTGGCAAACTTGCATCTTTTTCAATAGCCTCTTTTTTTAATTTGAATTTTTTCAAAAGAGTTTCATAGTTTTTTTTCGTTTCTTCATCTGGTTCTATTATAACACAAGAATTGATTTCAGTAGTATCTAAAATTATATCTTTTCCCCAATCGTAACTAAAAATATTTTTTATTCCCATCAATGTTGGAATTTCTAAAGCTTTTGCAAGTATAGCTAAATGTGATGTCTCCCCTCCATACTCCATAACTATACCTTTTATTTTTATTCCTAAGTGATATATATTCAAAAGTTCAGTTGGAAAAATCTCCTTTGTAACTAAAATTTTACCATCTAATTTTTTCCAGTCTTCAAATCTTTTGTCTAAATTATCAACTATTCTTTTTCCAACATCTTTTATATCCAATTCTCTTTGTCTATATTCAGAATTTTGAATATTTCTAAACATTTTTACATATTTATTAGTTACTTTTTTTACCGCTTCTTCAGCTCTTAATTTATCTTTTTTTATGTTTTTTTTAATATCAGTTACATATACTGGATCATCTAAAATCATTAAATGAGCTGTTATTATTTCTAAATCGTGCTCGTTCATTTTTCCAGCAAAACTTGTTCTTAAATCTTCTAAAGCTTCTTTTGAAAGTTCTAAAGCTCTCTCAAATCTTTCTATTTCATTTTCTACATCTTTTTCATCTAAGATTGCTGTTATTCCTTTATCAATATATTTCTTTTTATCTAAAAATATCTCTCCAGTTACAATGCCTTCAAAAGCGAAACTTCCCTTTATTATTTCCATATTTCACTCTCCTCTGCTTCACCTTTAATGGATTATACTAAATTATATCTTATTTTATTTTTTTTTTCAATTTTTTTACTATTTCAAAATAATTTTTTAAAAAACAGGTTGATTATAATGTTCAACTGTGTTACAATCATAAGATAAAATTAATATAATTAATATTTTTATATTTATATATAATACACCTTTATATATCAAATGTTTTAGTTACATAACAGTTAAAAATTTTTATAAATAAATTTCATTATGTACAGGGAGGCGTTTAATAAATGAACACAATGCTAGAAGTGTTTGGAGTCAATTATTTTTCTGAACTTGAATTAAAAAGCAGAGTTCCTAGCTCAATATTTAAGAAATTTAAGTCTGTTCAA
Organism: Fusobacterium sp.; assembly: GCA_030527385.1. GTDB lineage: Bacteria > Fusobacteriota > Fusobacteriia > Fusobacteriales > Fusobacteriaceae > Fusobacterium_A. The sequence goes on from JAUNAY010000037.1 coordinate 2,787, forward strand.
CTTGGGGAAGCTGAAATGTCTTTAGAAGTAGCTGATGTTATTGCTAATGCAGTAAAAAGTTGGGCTACTGAAAAAGGTGCTACTCACTTTACTCACTGGTTTCAACCTCTTACTGAATTAACTGCTGAAAAGCACGAATCTTTTATCGCTATCACATCAGATGGAACTATTATGTCTCAATTCTCTGGAAAAGAACTTATAAAAGGAGAAGCTGATACTTCATCTTTCCCTAATGGAGGATTAAGATCTACATTTGAAGCTCGTGGATATACAGCTTGGGATACAAGTTCACCTATGTTCTTAAAAGGAGAGGGAATTTCTAAAACTTTATATATACCAACTGCCTTTGTTGGTTATAATGGAGAGGCATTAGACAAAAAAGTTCCTCTTATTAGATCTATAAAAGCTGTTGAATCACAAGCACTAAGAATTCAAAAATTATTAGGTGATACTCAAACTAAACATATAGATGTTACTCTTGGAGCTGAACAAGAATATTTTCTTGTTGAAAAAGAATTTTGGGATAAACGTTTAGATTTAGCTCTTGCTGGAAGGACACTTTTTGGAAATCTTCCTCCTAAAGGACAAGAGATGAATGACCATTACTATGGTACTATTAAAGAAAGAGTAGAATGTTTTATGGCTGAACTTGATGCTGAACTTTGGAAAGTTGGAGTTATGGCTAAAACTAAGCATAATGAAGTTGCTCCTAACCAATTTGAAATTGCTCTAATGTTCACTACTGCTAACGTTGCAGTAGACCAAAACCATTTAACTATGGATATAATTAAAAAAGTAGCTAATAGACATCACTTAGCTGCTCTTCTTCACGAAAAACCTTTCCAAGGTGTAAACGGTTCTGGAAAACACTGTAACTGGTCTTTAGCAACTGACACTGGAAAAAATCTATATAACCCTGATTCATTAACTAAAGATAATCTTCAATTCTTACTATATCTTATGGCAGTTATTGAGGGAGTAGATAGATATGCTGATATACTAAGAGCTTGTACAGCAACTCCAGGAAATGACCACAGACTTGGAGGACACGAAGCTCCACCAGCTGTTATCTCTATATTCTTAGGTGAACAACTTCAAGAGCTTTTAGAAAATATTGGTAATGCTGAGTTTAATGAAAGTTCTGAAGAAGTACTAGATATTGGAATGCACATTCCAAAAATCTCTAAAGACTTATCAGATAGAAACAGAACTTCACCTTTTGCTTTCACTGGAAATAAATTTGAATTTAGAATGCCAGGATCAAGTGCTTCTGCTTCTACACCAGTATTTATGATAAATACTATCGTTGCTGATATATTAAAAGAGTATGCTGATTATTTAGAAAAAACAGATCCTACAAAAAATATAAATAAATATATAGTAAAACTTGTAAAAGATAGATATCCTAAACATAAAAGAATTATATTTAATGGAAATGGATATGAACAAGCTTGGATTGACAAAGCTAAAGAGCTTGGACTTTCAAACTTAAAAAATACTATTGAAGGAATCCCAGTTTATATTAGAGAGGAAACTATCGCACTTTTTGAAAGACATAAAGTTTTAACAAGAAATGAACTTTATTCAAGATTCAAAATTTACAGTGATAGATTTAATAAGCAAACAAATATTGAGATTTCTACTGCTATTAGAATGGCAAGAAATGAAATCTATCCTTGTATCTCAAGATATATAACTAATATTTCTCAAATGATTAACAGTGTTAGAGAAGCATTAGGAGAAGAAGAATTTATTCAATACGACAAGGAACATCTAATTAAAGTAATAGGATTTAAAAATCAACTTAAAGATTCTATCACTGAACTAAATGAGGGACTTAGAACTGCTATGAGCATTGCTGATGAATATGAAAGAGCTTGCTACTATCACAATGAATTAATACCTGTATTAGCTCGTATGAGAAGTGTTGTAGACTCACTAGAACTTCTTATTGAAAAAACAGTATGGCCTATCCCTACTTATTACGATTTATTATTTAGATTATAACATAAGAAAACTGCCCCTAAACTTTAGGAGCAGTTTTTTTATCCTATTAAATATTTAAAAAGATTTTCTTCTATCTCACTTTTTAATATCAATTCATATTCTACAACATTTTTTCCAGAACTATTTACCATTTCTTTTGGATTAACAACTTTTTCTACCTGCCCCAAATAATAAAAATTTTCTCCTAATTTTTTCTTTATAAAAACCTCAAGAGTATAATAATTTTTAGCTATTTTTCCCTCTGCAGTAAGTTTTCCATTTTTTTCTAAATATCTTTGAGCTTTTGAAAACCAAGTTACTCTTCTATTATCAAAAAATTCATTATTATAATCTGCTGAAATTCCTACTTCATCTAAAGTTATAAATAAAACTACCTTTCTCTCTTTTTCAAAAACTGTATATCCACTAACTTGATAACCATTATTAAAATCTAAGTTTAAGTACCAAAATGCTTCCTGTTTTGTATACTCTTTATATTTTAAAATAGATTGTTTTGCTACTTGTTTATAATTTTTTTCTACATATGCAAGATTATATTTTATCAAATCATCTACTAAATCTTTAAAATAGCTATTTTTTATATAACTATCTCTAAACTCCTCACACAATATATAATAATCACTATATTTTTCTATTAAAGGACTATACTCCTTAGCAGTTGAAAGACTTATAAAAATCTCTTTTGCTAAATGTTTAAAACCATTTTCTATATTCTCTCTTTGATCTACCAAATTATATCTTTCTTTTAGTTCCCTTTCTACATCTTCAGTATTTACTTTTCTATTTTGCAATATTAAAGATAAAATTACCATTTCGTGTATTCTTTTGGCAGGAGTAAAAAATGTTGAAATATATCTTAAAAAATTATTTTCCAAACTATTTATCTTTCCAAACTCCATTTGTGGTTTCATTATCTTCAAAACTTCATCATATGTTTTTTTATACTTTAAAATTACACTTGGATCTATCATATTATGTTTAAAAAAATCATATAACATTGGAACTCTTCCTAACTGTTTTTCTAGTAAATTAAAATCTTTTTCTATATTTTTCTTTGTTGAAAAATTGCTCTTATTAATATTTTCAAAAATTCTCTCTTTAACAATCTCTTCAAAAATTATTGAACTTTGCCCTGGAATCATATCTGTTCCATTCATAATAAATCTTTTCATATAATCTTTATCATAACTATTATTTTGTGATACTGCCACTGGAATCAAGAAATTTTTCTCATAATTACCTATAAAATCTAAAATAACTACATACTCTTTTCCCTCATACTTTCTTAATCCTCTTCCTAATTGTTGAATATAGACTATTGAAGATTCAGTAGGACGAAGCAAAATAACCTGATTTATACAAGGAATATCTATTCCCTCGTTAAAAATATCCACAGTTATTATATAATCTATTTTTCCAACTTCTAAGTCAGAAATAGCTTTTTCTCTCTTACTATCTGTATCTTCTCCTGTTAATACTTCACATTTTACTCCTCTACTTTGCATCTTTTTGGTTAATTCTATTGCTTCTTCAACTCTTGAAACAAAAATCAAACCGTGAAGTTTATCTCCACTATAGCCATAAAATCTACTTTTCTCTATAATATGATTAACTCTTTCTTCAGCTGTTAATTTTTTTACTGCTGTCTTTTCATTGATAAGTTCTCCATCTACCTCTATATCTGAAACTCCAAAATAGTGAAATGGACACAACAATCCCTCTCTTAGAGCATCATAAAGTCTTATTTCATAAGCTATATTATGATGAAAAAGTTGATATATATCGAAGTTATCTCCTCTTTCTGGAGTAGCAGTCATTCCTAACATAAATTTAGGAGTAAAATAATTTATTAACGTTTGATAGCTCTTTGCTCCTCCGTGATGTACCTCATCAATAATAATGTAATCAAAATACTCTTTGGAGAACTTTTCTAAATGTTCTTTTTTGCTCATAGTTTGAATCATAGCAAAAATATATTCCTCTTCTCCCGTTTGTTCTCCATAAATTGACATTTTCTTATCTTTTATAATAGTTTCAAAAGTTTCTTTTGCTTTATTCAAAATAGTTTTTCTATGTGCAATAAATAAAACTCTTTCAGCTTTTGAATTTTTTACATCAAAAGCACTTAAATAAGTTTTCCCTGTTCCAGTAGCACTTATAAGTAAGCCTCTTTTTTCATAACTTCTAAGCGATTTTAAATTCTCAAGTGCTTGTATCTGCATAATATTAGGTTTTATTTCTGCTTGAACAAACTTCTTTTCTTGAGCTTTTATTTTTTTATTATAACTCTTATACATAAGATAGGTTTCTTCATATAAACTTAACTTTTCAATTGTCAATTTTTCAACACTGTTAAAGAGATTATAGAAATTTTCTAAAATATCTTTAGCTATTTTTCCATCTTTTAAAGAGTTTATTTTTAAATTCCATTCAAAATTTATAGTTAAAGCTGTTTGAGTAAGATTACTACTTCCAATTATCATACTCCACAAATTATCTTTTCTAAAAAAATATCCCTTGGCGTGGAATTTTTCTTCCGATACAACTCTTATATCTATATTTTCAAACTCCATAAGCTTTTTTAATGCCTTGGGTTGTGTAAATGTAAGATAATCCCCAGTTAAAATTTTTCCTTTTATTCCTCTCCTATTCAAATTTTTAAGTTGCTCTAAAATCATAGTGACTCCACTTTCAGTAATAAAAGCAACTGAGATTATAAATTCATCACATTGTTCTAACTCCCTTCTCAAATTACTTATTATCTTTTCATTTTTATTTGAAAGAAGTTTATGCTGATAATTTAAGTTTGATTCTATATTTTCATTTAATAAACTTGTTTTTAAACTATTTAATAGATGTTCTTCCACTTTTTCTCTCCTAACCTAAATTTGCTAATCTTATTATATACAATTTTTGTATAATTTCCTAATTTTATTATATATAAAAAAACTGCACTCTTAATCTTAATTAGATAAGATCTCGAATGCAGTATAAAATTATATTTTTATTTTAGTAATTAGAATGCCGCTACTACTCCACCTTTATAATTTGCATTGATATAATCACTTACTTTTTTACTTTGAAGTGTTTTTAAAAGTTTTTGAATATCCTCTTTATTTTCATCTCCACCTTTTACTGCAATGATATTAGCATATGGAGATTCTGCTCCCTCTAGTAATAATGAATCTTCTACTGGAGAGAATCCAGCTTCTAAAGCGTAGTTACCATTGATTACTGCTGCTTCTACATCTGGTAAAACTCTTGGTAATTGTGCTGCTTCTATCGGTTTAAATTTAAGTTTTTTAGGGTTTTCAACTATATCAAACTCTGTAACATATAGATTTGTTGGATCATTTAATTTAATAATTCCATTGTTATGAAGTAATATCAAAGCTCTTCCTCCATTTGATGGGTCGCTAGGAATAGCAATAGTTGCTTTTTCTGGTAAATCTTTAATGTCTTTTATCTTTTGAGAAAATACTCCTAGTGGTTCTACGTGAATTTTTCCTGCTGATACTAAGTTTAGTCCTCTTTCACTTGCAAATTTTTCAAGATATGGGTAGTGTTGGAAAAAGTTTGCATCAAGCTCTCCCTCTGCTAATGCCAAGTTAGGAGTTACATAGTCTGTAAATTCAACTACTTTTAAGTCTACTCCCTCTTTTTTAAGATCCTCTTGCACTAATTTTAAAAGTTCTGCGTGTGGCACTGGAGTTGCTCCTACTTTTAATTCTCCTGCTAATGATGTTGCTCCTACTAAAATAAATGCTACCGCTAATAAAGTTTTAAAAGATTTTTTCATAACTAACATCTCCCTTTAAATTTATTATCTATTAAAATTTTAGATTCTATCTATTTTTTATCTTTTCCTTTTTATTCTATTTACTAAATAGTTACCAAACGATTGTAATAGTTGAACTAAAAGTATTATAACTATTACTGAATATATCATTATATCTGTTTTAAATCTTTGATAACCAAATCTAATTGCCAAGTCTCCAAGTCCACCAGCTCCAATAGTTCCTGCCATTGCTGAAAATCCTATCAAACTTATCACAGTAACTGTTATCCCGTGAATTATATGTGGCATTGTTTCTGGAATCATCACTTTCCAAATAATTGTACTATTGCTTGCTCCCATACTTGAACTAGCTTCTATAAGCCCTTTATCAACCTCATTTAAAGCTCCCTCTATCATTCTAGCAACAAATGGAGCTGCCGATATTGAAAGTGGCACAATAGCTGCTGTACTTCCTATTGTTGTTCCAACTACTATTCTTGAAAGTGGGAATAAACATATCATCAATATGATAAAAGGAAATGATCTCAAAGTATTTATTACTACTTCTAACACCTTATTCAATTTTGGTTTTTCCATAATATTTCCCTCTTTAGTAACTACTAATAAAACTCCTATTGGAAATCCTATAAGTAGAGAAAAAATTGTAGAGAAAAATACCATATATAAAGTTTCAAGTGTCGAATCTAATATCATACTAAATACCATTGTAAATCACCTCTACTAATACTCCTGATTCATTAAACCATTCTATTGCTTCTTGTTGTTGTGTCATCTCTCCAGAAAGTTCTATAAATAGATGTCCTACTTTCATAGTTGAAAGATGATCTATCGAACCTCCTAATATACTCAAGTCAATATTAAAATTCCTTACAGCCTGTGAAATAATTGGATCTTCTGCTATTGTTCCTAAGAATTTTAATTTAATAATCATTCTACCTTTTGTTTTCATTATCTCTATTCCCTTTTCTTCTGTACTTGGTAAATAAGATATTAATTCTTTTGTCACATCACTTTGTGGGGCAGAAAATATATGATGTACTCCCCCTGTTTCTACTATTTTTCCATCAGCCATCACTGCTACCCTATTACAAATATCTCTAATAACTTCCATCTGATGAGTTATCATCACAACAGTAAGTCCAAATTTTTGTTGTATATTTTTCAATAGATCTAATATTGAATTTGTTGTTTTTGGATCTAATGCTGATGTTGCCTCATCTGATAGTAATATATCTGGATTGTTTGCCAAAGCTCTTGCTATTGCAACTCTTTGTTTTTGTCCTCCACTTAATTGGCTTGGGTAAGAATCTATTTTTTCTGAAAGTTCTACTACTTCTAAAAGTTCTTTTACTCTACTTTTTATTTTGGATTTTTCCCACCCTGCTATCTCCAAAGAAAATGCTACATTTTCTCCTACTGTTCTTGATGCTAACAGATTAAAGTGTTGAAATATCATTCCTATTTTTTTTCTTTTTTCTAAAAGCTCTTTTTTAGATAAAGATGTCATATCCACACCATCTATTATTATTTTTCCACTTGTTGGTTCTTCCAATCTATTTAATAATCTTATTAGTGAAGATTTTCCAGCTCCACTCAATCCTATTATTCCAAATATATCCCCTTTTTTTATCTCTAAACTTACATCTTTTACTGCGTGAAAGCCATTTGGATATATTTTATTAACTTTTTCTATTTTGATCATCATTGCCGTTGCCAAAAATCTATAAAAATATAAAAATTTGTTTATTTCCTTCTTCACAGAATCCGATTTTGTCGTAACTACTTTCGTTTGATATGATTCTCCAAAGGCTTAAATTCGGATACAACGCGTCCTACACATTAGCATTTTCTTGTTTGTGAAATTATGCTAATTTATACATAGATAAATTTAGTGAAGCATTATAATCTCTATCAATTACCGCTCCACAATGTGGGCATCTATAAATTCTATCTTTTAGTTTTAAATCTTTCTTTATATAGCCACAT
>JAUNAY010000038.1 GCA_030527385.1 Fusobacterium sp.
TTTAGATTATAATATAGAGGTAAAAGTAAATAGTGTAATTATAAAAGGAATAAATATAAGTTTAGATTCTTTAGATCAAGAACAATTTAAGAGCATAACTAGAGGTGGAGATTTAGGTAGAGTATTAAATGGTTTGAAAAAGGCTTTAGATTATAATATAGAGGTAAAAGTAAATAGTGTAATTATAAAAGGAATAAATGAAAACGCAATAGAAAATTTAGTAAAATTAACAGAAAAAAATAGAATAGATATAAGATTTATTGAGCTTATGCCAATAGGAGAGGGAAAAAAATTTATTGGAGCAAGCAATAAAGCAATATATAGATTTTTAGAAAATAAATTTGAGTTTGAAAGTGGTTATAGAGAAGTTAGTGGAGTTACTGTATACCATAAATTAAAAGATTTTAAAGGAAGAATAGGATTTATAAGCCCTATAAATAGTTGTTTTTGTGAGAGCTGTAATAAGATTAGAATTACATCAGATGGAATTGTAAAAAGATGCTTAAATATTAAAGGGACATTTAATATAAAAGAATGTTTAGATAAAAAAATAGAAAAAGAAAAAATAGAAGAACTATTAAAAAAAGAGATTTTTAATAAACCAGAACATCATCTTTTTGGAAAAGAAAATCAAGATGAGGAATTAAAAAATATGAATAAAATAGGGGGATAATACTCCCCCCATTTATAATTATTTTAATAATTTTTTTATTTGAGACTCTCCAATAACTTCAATATTATTTTTTAAGAATAGATCAGCAGTAATACCATTTCCATCAATTAATTTATGTGAGAAAGTACCATCATAAATTTTTCCACAGCCACAAGAGGGGCTATTTTCTTTGAGAATAGCTTTTTTGCAATCAAAAAGTTTGGCTAATTTTAAAGCTTCTTCAGCACCTAATTTATATTTATCTGTGACATCTTTATTATCTTGAGTTATTACTTTAGCATTTATTATTTCAGCAGGAGTTCTAGGAGTTACTAATCCTCCAAGTTGTTCTGGACAAATAGGAATTAGATTATATTCTTTTATAAGTTTTTCAATTTCAGGTAGCTTTTTTTCTTTTCCATCATATCTACATTTTAATCCTAAAAGACAACCACTAATTAATATATTCATAACAACTCCTCCACTTTTTCTTTAAATATAGATGGAACTCTTTTTAATTTTTTTTCAGTATAACTAAATGGAAGCAAAAGAGTAGAACCATTTATTGCTAGTTTATTTTCTTGGTTATAAACTTCATAATAAATATTAAATTTATTTTTTTCTAGTTGAATATCTGTTATTTGAATTGTAATTTCATCATCTAAAAATAACTCTTTATTATATTCAACAAAACTATTTCTTTGGATCACACCGATATTATCACCTATATTTAACTCTGAAAGTCCTAGCGATTCAAAAAAATTAATTCTAACCATTTGAAAAAAGAGTAAAGCTCTTTCATTTCCAACGTGTCCACCATAGTTAATATCTTCATCTTTTATTTTATATTTTATTGAAAACATATAATCACCTCATCTGTATCAATTATAATATATTTTTATATAGAAAAAAAGGGATTGTAATAAAAAAATACTGATCTTAAGAATAAATCTTAAGATCAGTATATAAAACAGTGAAGGAAATTAACTTATTAGAAAGAAGTTCTAAATCCTGCAACTGCAACTGGTTGCCATCTCCATCCATTAGCATCGTCAGCAAATTTATTTGCGTTAGCATATTCAGCACCTAAAGAAACATAAGTTTTGAAGTTTTCAGTAACGTTGTAATTAGCAACGATTTGTGGCCAAGCATATACTCTATATTTAGAATCTCCATATTTAGTTATAGCTTTTTCCTTTTCATCAAAGTAGTTTTCTTTAATATCTTTTTTAACTACACTTTCAGAGTTCCAGCTATATGGGTCAAATCCTCCTTCAAATTGGAAGTCAACAGCAAAGTTTCCAGCTGTATATAGGTTTGTAGTATTGTATAAGTATGCTTCTACATCAACGCTTAAGTTGTCATCAGTTTTGTCATTTTTATTTAATCCAGTAGCTTGATCTCTTCCATAGAAGTGTTGAGTTCCATAGATATTAAATTCAAATGAGAATCCAAGTGGTAAAGAGTGCATTGTATATAAGTCTGCACCTATTTGGTTGTCATAGTCATCACTATTTGAATTCCATACATATTTATATTTTGGAGCGATTACAAAGTAATCAGTTTTCATAAAGTCATTATTAAACATATATTCTCCAAAATCAAATCTTGCTTGATATTCAAGTTCTTGAGAATCATTTGTATCATCTAGGTAGTGGATTCTTGAAGTTAAGTTAACTTTAGAATCTCCAAGATTTCCGTGGTTGTAGAAATATCTTAATCTTGTTTGAGTTCCAGTTTTTGCTTTGTCATCTTCATTTGATACAGCATTTAAACTGTTGTAATCTCTTACTCTGTATTCAAAAGCTTGGTTTTCAGTCATATTGATTTTACCTTGTAATTGAGTTCTAGAGTAGTTGTTTTCTACACCATCATTTTTATAATTTTTTTCTTCAGAATTTCCATAATATTTGTATTGAAGATCAACATAACCATTAGGTCTGAATCCTTCTTCTCTGTCTCTGTAGACAATAACTTCTTTTTCAACAATTTGTACTGGAGCTTCTTCAACTACAACTGGAGCTGGAACAACTTCTTTTGCTTGAGCTAAACCAGCTACTGCTAAAAAAGCACCTACTAATAATAAAGATTTTTTCATAAAAATACCCCCTGTATCTTTGTATATAATAAACTACCTTTATTAAAGATAAGTTATTAACTCAATTAAAGATAGTTATTAATGGGAGAACTATCTTTAATTTAATTAAAATTTTAAAAAAATCAGCACTTTTTTTATACATAAAATATAGTCTATAAACGTAAATTAAATATGTCATAAATATATAATTTTAAAAATTTTTTCTTCATAAAAAAGACATATTTGTCTAAGTAGTTTTATAGTAAAAAAAGTGGTATAATAGCGAGGAAAGATTTTTTTAAGGAGGTTTTTTTGTGTCAGGAAAAATTAATTTTTATTATGGTGTTGTAGGTTCGAGAAAATCTTCAGAACTTCTTTTGACGGCTCATAGAAATAAAAGTGTAGGAAAGAGAGTGGAAGTTTTTCAACCTTATAAAAATAATAGAGATGGAAATGTAGTTTCAAGTAGAGCAATGGAGTATACTATTGAAGCTGTTGTAGTAGATGAAAAGTTTAATTTTTATGATTATTGTAAAACTCACGAATTGGATTTAATTTTAATTGATGAATTTCAGTTCCTTTCAAAGAATCATTGTGATCAATTAGTTCAAGTGATGATTGATTTTGATATAAATATATTTTTATATGGTTTATTAAGTAACTTTAGAGGAGAACTTTTTCCAACAGTAGCATATATGTTGCCATATATGACAACTTTAAATGAGATAAAAACTGTATGTGGTCATTGTGGAAAAAGAAAAGCAACAATGAATGTTATGATAGGAGATGTTGAAGCAGATAGTGATGGTATATCAGTAGGAAATCATTATAATGGTGTATGTGCAGTTTGTTACAAAGAATTAACTAAAAATAAAAAATAAGAGTGGGATTTTTCTCACTCTTATTTTATTAAAATTATTTTGTAGCACAATCAGTAGCAGAGCCAGTAAGAATTTCAAGACCGTGATTTAAACTAGGAAGTATATATTCTAAAGATTCTTTTACAGCTTTAGGGCTACCGGGAAGATTAATTATAAGTGTATCTTTTCTAATTCCAGCAACAGCTCTGGAAAGCATAGCTCTTTTTGTAATAGTCATAGAATAAGCTCTGATAGCTTCAGGAATTCCAGGAACAATTTTTTCACAAACTTCAAGAGTAGCTTCAGGGGTTACATCTCTTTTGGAGAATCCAGTTCCACCAGTTGTAAGAATTAAATCTGCTAAATTATTGTCACATATATTTTTAAGAGTATCTTTTATTAAAGAATAATCATCTGGAATTATTATCTTTTTAGATACAGCATAATTATTTTTAATTAAAATTTCCTCAATAACATTTGAAGAGAGATCCTCTCTTTCACCACTATAACCTTTATCACTCATACATACAATAGCAACTTTAAACATATATTTCCTCCGTTTTAGTTTGATATTTGTAAGTAAATTTTAAAATAAAAGAAAAAAAACTTCAAGTATGATTGCTTGATATATTATACAAAATTTGTTAAAATTATTTTAAGTTAGAGTTTCGAGGTGAAGAAAATGATGAAAAAAATGGGAAGAAAAGGACTTTTTTTGTTGATAATAAATATATTTTTTATATTTTTATTAGGTTGTGCAAAAGAGGAAAAAAAAGTTATAACAGTGGGAGCTGAAATAAGTTTAAAAGAACCACTTACACAGATAATAGAGCAATTTCAAACTTCACACAAAGAAATTGTAGTTAATATCGATTTTGATGCTTCAAAATTATTAAAAAAACAGGCTTTAAATGGAACAACTATGGATTTTATTTTTTTATCTTCTCAAAAAGATATGGAAGAATTAAAAAAATTAGAGGTTGTATCTGATATAAAAGAGCTTGTTGAAAATAGTATGGTTGTTGCAGGAAGAAAAAAGATAGATAGTTTGGAGGAGTTGCAAGGATATAAGATTGCCATAGGGGATCCACAATTTTCTCCAGCTGGAGTTTATTCAGTAGAGATATTAAAAAATGTAAATTTATTTGAAAAAATTAAATCAGATATTGTTTTAGCAAAAGATGTAAGAAGTGCTATGCAATATGTGGATTTATATGAAGTTGATTATGCTATGATATATAAAACAGAAGGAAAAGTTATGAAAAATGCTCAAATAGTCTATGATATACCCAAAAAATTACATACTCCAATCATATATAGTTGTGGGATATTAAAGGGAAAAGAAAGAGAAGAAACAAATGTTTTTTATAAATTTTTAGGAAATGGAAATTCAAGAGAAATATTTATCAGACAGGGATTTGAAATGATAGATTCTAAAAGTAGTGATAAAAAAGATATAAAAGTTTTAGAAAATGATGTAGAAAAAAATAAAAAATAGGAGTAGAGGAAATGGAATTTACACATTTTAATGAAAATGGAAGAGCAAGAATGGTAGATGTAAGTGAAAAAAATGAAACTCAAAGAAAAGCGATAGCTAGAGGTTATATAAAAATGTCAGCTTCCACAATAGAAGCTATAAAAAATGGAAAATTGAAAAAAGGAGATGTACTTTCAGTTGCTCAAGTGGGAGGGATATGTGGAGCAAAAAAAACTTGGGATTTAATACCAATGTGTCACAATATTTTACTTACAGGAGCAGATATAAATTTTAAATTAGAAGAGGATAGAGTTTGGATAGAGGCTACGGTTAAAACTACTGGAAAAACAGGGGTAGAAATGGAAGCTCTTACAGCTGTGAGCATAGCTGGTTTGACTATATATGATATGTGCAAAGCAATAGATAAATATATGGTTATAGGAGATATAAAACTTGTTAGTAAAACAGGGGGAAAAAGTGATTTTTTATTAGAAAAATAGGTAACTTTTTTGTAATTATCTCATTGATTAGTAGGAAAAAGATGATTTATTCTTACTAATCAATTTTTTTATTTGTTCTGAAGAAAGATAAAGAAGTTTTTTAGATTGAAAGGGAAGATAAAATAATGTATAATTAATAAGATAAAAAAATATAAAAATAAAAACAGAGGAGTAGCGAGAGAATGAGTTTAGAGTATTTAAAAAAACTATCTCCTTCAAGAAAATTAATATTAGGGTTTTTATTGGCAATCATACTGGGAACATTATTATTAATGATGCCATTTTCTTTGAGAAAAGGAGAGGAGTTAAACTTTCTAGAGTCAATGTTTACTATTGTTTCTGCAATCTGTGTTACAGGTTTAACAGTAGTAGATGTAAGTAAAGTTTTTAGCCCAGTTGGAGATCTAATAATACTGTTTTTTATTCAGCTTGGTGGGTTAGGAGTAATGACATTTTCTTCAATTATTTTTTTAGTAATGGGGAAAAGAATGACTTTTCACGAGAGAGAGTTATTAAAAGAGGAGAGAAATGCAGATAGTAGTGGGGAGATTTCAAACTTTATAAAAAAACTTTTATTGACAGTTTTTGTAATTGAAAGTATAGGAGCATTGATTTTAGCTTTGGAATTTGCAAAGGAGATGCCGTTTGGAAAAGCTATATTTTTTGGAATTTTTCATTCAATTTCAGCATTTTGTAATGCAGGATTTGCTCTTTTTTCAACAAGCTTAGAAGCATATAAAGCAAATCCAGTTATAAACTTGACAATAGCTTATTTAATAACTCTTGGAGGAATAGGATTTGCTGTAATTAATTCGGTAATAATGGTAATAAGAAGAGGAGTAGATAGATTTAATTTGACTTCAAAAGTAGCAATTATAATATCTATGATTCTTACTTTTGGAGGAATGGTAGTATTTTTTGTATTAGAATATTCAAATCCAGCAACTTTAGGAGAGTTAAATTTCTTTCAAAAAATATTAGCTTCATATTTTCAAAGTGTTACACTGAGAACGGCAGGTTTTAACACAATACCTTTACAAGATTTAAGAGCATCAACAATTTTTATATGTTGTATTTTGATGTTTATAGGTGCATCACCAGGATCAACAGGTGGAGGAATAAAAACAACAACTTTTGGTATAATACTATTTTATGTTATTGGAATTGTTAAAAAAAGAGAAAATATTGAGATTTTCAACAGAAGATTGGATTGGGAAGTAATGAATAGAGCTTTGGCAATTCTAGTATTAGCTTTGACTTATGTTAGTGCTATAATAACTTTACTTTTGATATTGGAAGATTTTCCAGTTGAAGAGATTATTTTTGAAGTTATTTCGGCTTTTGGAACTGTTGGGTTAACTTTGGGGATAACTCCAGAACTGACTTCTATGTCTAAAATTTTAATAATAATAACAATGTTTGTGGGAAGATTAGGACCTTTGACTTTTGCTTTGGCCATAGGAGAAAGTAAAACAAAGGCATTGATAAAATATCCTAAAGAAAATATTTTGGTAGGATAAGATTCGGAGGAGAAATGAAAGAGTATTTAGTAATAGGGCTTGGAAGATTTGGAACAAGTGTAGCACAGACTTTATATGAGTCTAATGAAGAGGTATTAGCTATTGATATAGATGAAGAATTAGTACAGGAAACTATAAATGGAAATATAGTAGATAATGCAGTAATTGTTGATGCAACAGATATGAAAAGTTTAAAGGAGTTAGGAGTTAGTAACTATGATGTAGCCTTTGTTTGTACTGGAGATATAGAAGCAAGCATTATGATAACTCTTAACCTTAAAGAGCTAGGGATAGAAAAAATTATAGCTAAAGCAAGTAGTAAGAGTCACGGAAAAGTATTAGCTAAAATTGGAGCAAATAAAGTGATATACCCAGAGGAGTATATGGGAAGAAGAGTAGCTCAACTTGCAATGGAACCAAATATGATAGAACATTTAAGATTTTCATCAGAGTTTTTATTGTTAGAAGTAAAAGCTCCATCAGTATTTTGGGGAAAAACTTTGATTCAGCTTGATATTAGAAAAAAATATAATGTAAATATTGTAGGTATAAAAAAAGAAAATCATCCTTTAACGCCAAATCCATCAGCAGAAAGTTTAATAGAAAAAGGGGATATTCTTTTGGTAATTACAGATACTAAAACAGCAGATTATTTAGAAAATTTAAAATAATTAATTTATAAAATTTTAGGAGGCACAAATGCAAAATTATGATGTTATTGTAGTTGGAGCAGGGCACGCAGGTTGTGAAGCAGCTTTAGCAGCAGCAAGAATGGGAGCTAAAACAGCTATTTTTACAATAACTCTTGATAATATAGGAGTAATGTCTTGTAATCCATCTTTGGGAGGACCAGCAAAATCACACTTAGTTAGAGAAATAGATGCTCTAGGTGGAGAGATGGGAAGAAATATAGATAAAACTTTTATTCAAATAAGAGTTCTTAATACTAAAAAAGGTCCAGCAGTTAGAGCTTTAAGAGCACAAGCTGACAAAGTAAGATACAGTAAAGAGATGAAAAAAACAATAGAAAACTGTGAAAACTTAAGCCCTATACAAGGAATGGTTACAGATATTGTAGTGGAAGATGGAAAAGTAATAGGAGTTAAGACAAGAGAGGGAGTAGAATATAGAGCTAAATATGTAGTTATAGCCACTGGAACATTTATGAGAGGGCTTATACATATAGGAGATAAACATTTTAGTGGTGGAAGAATGGGAGAACTTTCTTCAGATGATCTACCATTATCATTAGAAAAAGCTGGATTAAAACTTGCAAGATTTAAGACTGGAACACCTTCAAGAATAGATGCAAGAACTATTGATTTTTCTAAAGTAGAGGAACAACCAGGAGAATATGATGAAATTTTAAAATTCTCAACTAGAACTCCAGATGAAGAGTTGATAGGAAGAAAACAAATCTCTTGTTATATAACTCATACAAATGAAACAGTGCATAATATTATAAAAAGTAATAAGGATAGATCACCACTTTTCAATGGAACAATTCACGGAACAGGACCAAGATATTGTCCATCAATAGAGGATAAAGTATTCAGATATACAGATAAAAATCAACACCATCTTTTCTTAGAAAGAGAGGGGTATGATACAAATGAGATATATTTAGGTGGGCTTTCATCATCTTTGCCAACAGATGTACAAGATGGAATGGTAAAAAATATAGAGGGATTGGAAAATGCACATATTATGAGATATGCTTATGCTATTGAGTATGACTATATACCGCCTCAAGAGATAAAATATAGTTTGGAAAGCAAAACAGTAGAAAATCTATTCCTTGCTGGACAAATAAATGGAACTTCAGGATATGAGGAAGCAGGGGCTCAAGGGCTTATAGCAGGAATAAATGCAGTTAGAAAAATGCAAGGAAAAGATCCTGTAATATTAGACAGAGCTGATTCATATATTGGAACTTTGATAGATGATTTAGTTTCTAAGGGAACAAATGAGCCATATAGAATGTTTACAGCTAGAAGTGAATATAGATTACTTTTGAGAGAGGATAATGCTGACTTAAGACTTTCTAAAATAGGATATGAAATAGGACTTCTTCCAGAAAATGAGTATAAAAGAGTTGTAAAGAAAGAACAAGATGTAGAGATAATAAAAAATATTTTAACTAATAACTATGTAGGACCAAGCAACCCAAGAGTAAATGAAGTGTTAAGAAAATATGGTGAAACAGAGTTAAAAGATGGTTGTACATATTTTGAACTTTTAAGAAGACCAGAGGTAAAATATAGTGATATTAAATATATAGCTGAGGGAGCAGGACTAGACTTAGGAGAAGAGTGTCCAAAAGATACAGAGTATCAAGTTGAGGTTCAAGTTAAATATTCTGGATATATTGAGAGATCAATGAAAATGATAGAAAAGCATAAAGGACTTGAAAATAAAAAGATTCCAGCAGATATAGATTATGATTCAATGGAAAATATACCAAAAGAAGCTAAGGATAAATTAAAAAGTGTAAGACCTTACAATATTGGACAAGCTTCAAGAATTTCTGGAGTATCTCCAGCAGATATACAAGTACTTTTAATATATTTAAAAACAAGGGGTAACTAATATGAGAGAATACCTTTTAGAAGGAATAAAAAAAATAGGATTAGATTATACAGAAGAAAAAGTAGATAATTTAATAAAGTATCTTAATTTATTAATAGAGTATAATTCACACACTAATCTAACTGCAATAAGAGATGAAAAGGGAATAGTAGAAAAACATTTTTTAGATTCTCTTCTACTTCAAAATTTGATAAAGGCAGGAACAAAAAAAGCAATAGACATAGGAACTGGAGCAGGATTTCCAGGAATGGTATTAGCTATTTTTAATCCAGAAATAGAGTTTACTTTAATGGATTCTATTGGTAAAAAAACAAAGTTCCTTCAACAAGTAAAAGAAAATTTGAATCTAAGTAATGTAACTGTTGTAACTTCAAGAGCCGAAGATTATATAACTGATGAAAATAGGGAAAGTTATGATTTAGGAGTGTGTAGAGGAGTTTCAAAATTAAGCACAATTTTAGAATATATACTTCCTTTCTTAAAAGTTAATGGAGAATTTCTTTCACAAAAAATGGAAGGAACAGGGGAAGAAGATGAAGCATCAAATGCGTTAAGTATCTTGAAAGGAAAGATAAATAATATATATGAGCTGAATCTTCCATTTAGTAGTGATCCAAGGATAGTTATTAGAATTGAAAAAACAGCATCAAATGATAAAAAATATCCAAGGAGAGCAGGTATACCTTTAAAAAGACCT
>JAUNAY010000039.1 GCA_030527385.1 Fusobacterium sp.
TGGAGTTACTTGAAAATTTATTTGTTTTTTTACCAACACTATTTGACAAAGAGCCTTTATTTTTTATAAAATTTATATCTATTCAAAAAAAGAGAGCAAATAAATGCTCTCTTTGACAACTTTTATACTATAAGGTTTACTAAACATAGAGCTCCAATAAATAATAAAGTAAAGTTTATTTTTTTGAAATCTCCAGTTATTAAGTGTATTAGTATATAAGCAAGGAATCCAAGGCTTAGTCCTATACTGATACTATAAGTAAGTGGCATAGCTACAATTATAATAAATGCTGGGAATAATGATTTCATATCTGTAAAATCAAGATCTTTTACATTTTTGAACATATATCCTCCAACTATAATAAGAGCTGGTGCTGTTGCATAAGCTGGAACTACTCCTACTATTGGTGAGAAGAATAAAGCTCCTATAAACATTAATGCTGTTACAACTGAAGCAAGTCCTGTTCTAGCTCCTATTGCTACTCCTGCTGCTGATTCAACGAAAGTAGTAACTGTACTTGTTCCCATTACAGCTCCTGCTATTGTAGCACTAACGTCTGTATAAAGCATTTTTCCAAGTCCTTGAATATGTCCTTTTTCATCTACCATTCCCATTTGTTTTGAACAAGAAATTAAAGTTCCTAAAGTATCAAATAGGTCAACAAACATAAATGAGAATATAGGTCCTATTAATGATAATTTAAAAGCTCCTATAATATCCAATTTCATTGCTATTGGTGCTGGACTTGGTGGCATTGAGATAACTTGTGATGGAACTGCTACATTACCAGTTATAAATGCTAATAATGTTGAAACAAGAATTCCTATTAGCATTCCACCTTTTACTTGTTTTATTTCAAGAACCATAGATACTATTAATCCTGCTACTCCAATTAATACAGTTGTTGTTATTGGTCCTAATCCTACTAATGTTGCTGGATTTCCTACTACAACACCCATATTTCTTAATCCAATTAGAGTAATAAACATTCCTATTCCTCCACCAACAGCTATCTTTAATGGTAAAGGTATAGCATTTGCTATTTTTTCTCTAATTCCTCCTATTGAAAGAATAAGGAAAAAGAATCCAGAAATAAATACAATTCCTAAAGCAGTTTGCCAAGGCACACCTTTTCCTAATACTAATGTATAAGTAAAGAATGCGTTTAATCCCATTCCAGGTGCTAATGCAAATGGTGCATTTGCCCAAACTCCAGATAATAAAGTTGCTAATGCTGAAGCTAAACAAGTTACAGTTATTAATGCTCCTCTGTCCATTCCAGCATCTCCAAGTATAGCAGGGTTTACAAATATAATATATGACATTGCTAAGAATGTTGTAATCCCTCCTATTACTTCTTGTTTAAGAGTACTTCCTCTTTCAGATATTTTAAAATAATTTTCTAAAATACCAGTGTTTTGTGACATTTCTCTCCTCCTATATTTTAAATTTTAATTGTTGCCTAATTTTGATAAAAACTCTTCTGGAACAGGTAAATTTATCTCTATCCCATATCTTTCTATTTTAACATAATGTGAGAATAAATACATCATTTTTTCTTTTATTTTGCTTTTATTTTCTCCATATTTATTATCACCTATTATATAATTACCTTTATTTGCTAATTGTACTCTAAGTTGATGTGTTCTTCCACTTCCAAGAGTTCCCTCTAATAAAGTACAGCCTTTTCCATATTCAATCACTTTAAAAGTGCTTATACTTTCCTTTGCTCCCTCTTCAAATTTATCAACTTCTATTACTTTATCCTCTATTTTCTTTAACCAGCTTTTTATTTTAAACTCTTTTTCTTTTACTCTTCCATTCACAAGGATATAGTATTTTTTATCAATATCTCTATTTCTTATATCTTCAGCTAACTCTCTTGTTACTACTAACGATTTAGCCCCTATTATAAGCCCAGATGTCGCCTTATCTATTCTATTTACAAAGTTAAAATTTTCATTTTTTAAATATGTTTTTAGCATTTCAGAAATTCCATACTCATAGCCACTTCCTTTGTGCATTACCATATTACCTTTTTTATTAAAAATCAAAATCTTATCATCTTCATAAACTATCAATTTTTTAATTTTCTCTATCTCTTTATCTTCAACAGAAACCAATTTTTCCTCTTTAGTCTCTCCACCATTAAAAAATACTTTTACTACATCTTCAAATTGAAGTCTATAATTTTCCTTGCTTTTCTTTCCATTTACTTTTACTTTTCCAGTTCTAATTCCTTTAAAAATTTCAGTTAAAGATATATCTTCATATTTTTTTCTTAAAAACCTATCCAATCTTACATTTTCATACTCTTTATCTATTATATACTCCATATCTTCACCTAATCTCTATATAATTTTACACTTTGAACTATACCTAACATCATAAAACTTATAAGTAGAGATGTTCCACCATAGCTCATAAGTAATAATGGTTTACCTGTTACTGGCATAATTCCCATTATCATTCCTACATTTATTATCAAATGAAATAAGAAAATTGAAGCTATTCCATAACAAATAAGCTTTCCATACTTATCTTCTGTTGTATCAGCTATATAAACTATTTGCATTATCAATAAAAAATATAAACCTAAAAGCACAACCCCACCTACAAATCCTCTTTCTTCCAAGAAAACAGATCCTATAAAATCTGTGTGTGCTTCTGGTAAAAATCTTAATTTACTCTGAGTACTTTGCAAAAAACCTTTTCCATACATTCCACCAGAACCTATTGCTATCATAGATTGGGTAACATTCCACCCACTTCCCAACAAATCAGCTTCTGGATTTAAAAAAGTAAGCACTCTTTGTCTTTGATATGGTTTCAACAGGAAAAAATATGCTGCTGGTACAGATACAATTCCACCTAATCCCATAATTATTATGGTTTTCCAATCTATTCCGTGTATAAATATAATTACACAAAATGTCATTGCTAAAATAAGTGTAGTTCCTAAATCTGGTTGTTTCAAAATAAGAAGCATTACAGGAAGAATGTGTAATCCTGCTACAATAACACTTTTTAATCCAACAAATCTATCTCTATACTTTAATACTAAAAATTCTGAAAGAGTAAGTATTACCAACACTTTTCCTATCTCTGAAGGTTGTATACTAATAGGTCCTAAATCTATCCATCTTTGTGCCCCAAGTCTCTTTACCCCCAATACATATACAGAAGATAAAATACCTATATTCAAAATATAAAGAATCTTATAGTACTTAGCATATTTTCTGTAATCTATAAAGGAAAAAAATAGATACACAAATATTCCTATAACTCCCCAAAATGCTTCTTTTTTATAGAATGATGATGTTTTATGTATTGTTGCACTATATATAGTTAAAATACTAATAACTACTATTATTACTGCATTAAGCAAAAGAAAGATGTTCATTTTTTTCATCTTTTTTAATCCTAATTTAAAATCTCTTCTTCTTCCCATCTTCTTTTACTCCCTATTTACCTGTATGCCCAAATCCTCCTGCTCCTCTTTCTGTCTCATCAAGAGTTTCTACAACTTCCCACTCTATTTGTTCAACTTTATTTAAAACTAGTTGTCCTATTCTTTCTTGTGGATTTATTGTATATGAATCTTTGCTCATATTTGCTATAATTATTTTTAGCTCTCCTCTATAATCACTATCTATTGTTCCAGGAGTGTTTAAAAGTGTAATTCCGTGTTTTAATGCAAGTCCACTTCTTGGTCTTACTTGAACTTCATATCCATCTGGAATAGCTATTTTTATTCCAGTAGGAACCAATGTTCTCTCTAATGATCCTAATACTATTGGCTCAACTATATTAGCTCTTATATCCATTCCAGCTGCTCCAGCTGTTTCATATTTTGGAAGTTCTACTCCATTTTCTCTAACTATTTTTACTATTACTTTTTCCATTTCTCTCTCCTTAAATATCTCCTAATACTGTATATGAATAATACTCCTCTTGGAACAAATATTCAGCTGTTTTCTTTATATCTTCTAAACTAATTTTTTCTATTTTTTCAATAATTTCATTAATATCTATTACTTCATCATATAGGAAATAAGAGTTTGCCATTCTGCTCATTTTTCCTTTACTGCTTTCTAAACTAAATGTTAACATACTCAAAAATTGATTTTTAGATTTTTGAAGTTCTGATTCAGTTATTCCATTATCTCTAATATCATTAAATTCATTTTTTATAATTTCTAATACTTCCTTATAACTCTCTTTAGTTGTTCCAGCATAAATAGTAAACAATCCACCCTCTAAGAATGCTGTTCCATAACTATATACAGAGTATGCAAGTCCTCTTTCCTCTCTTATCTTTTGGAAAAGTCTAGAACTCATATTTCCACCTAGTACACTTGATATTATTGCTCCTGGATATTTCATCTCATCTTTTAATCCATTTCCTCTTGTATTAAAGCATAGATGTACCTGATTTGTTTCTCTTTTTATCTTATTTTCCCCACCATTTATTGTAAATGATGTATCTATATCTCTTCTATAATCACTATCTCTAAATTTTCCAAGCCCATTATTTAAAAGAGTATAAATCTCTTCTACATTTACATTTCCAGCAACAGAAATTACAAGATTTGAATCTATATATTGTTCATTAAAATATTTTAAGAATTTCTCTCTTGTTATTCCTTTCAAGCTTTCAATAGTTCCTAATACACTATTTGATTGTACCCCTTTAACTGCAAATTTCACATTTTCATCGTGTATTATCTCTTCTGGAATATCATCATACATTCTTATCTCTTCAATTATTACATTTCTTTCTTTTTCTAAGTTTTCTTCTGTAAATATTGAGTTCATAAACATATCTGATAATATCTCTATTCCAGTTCCAATTTTATTTGAAAGCATTTGAATATAGTAAGCTGTAATATCTCTGCTTGTATAAGCGTTTATTATTCCACCCTCATTATCTACCATTTCAGAAATATCTTTAGCTGTTCTTGTTTTTGTTCCTTTAAACATCATATGTTCAATATAGTGTGAAACTCCACTCTCTTCTGGATACTCATTTCTTGATCCTGTATTTACAAATATCCCTAAACTAACTGTGTTTATACTGTCTATATTATCAATTAATACAGGTATTCCATTATCTAGTTTTTTTACTATTATACTCATAACTTTCCTTTCTTAATATTCCGATTTATACATAAAATAGATTCCTACTCCTAAAAATATGATATTTGGAATCCAACCACCTATAAATGGATTTAAAAATCCATTTATACTTAGAGCCTCAAAAGAAGCTTGTACAATATAATAACCATAACCTAATGCCACAGATAAAGCTAAATTTATAGCTGAAGCTCCTCTTACATATCTACTTCCTAATGATAATCCCAAGAAAGATATTATAAAACTAGCAAAAGGAAAAGAGTATCTATTCCCTAGTTCCACTAAATATTCCCTTGTATCTCCACCTATACTTTTTATCTCTCTAATAGATTTTTTTAGTTCTTTTATTGTAAGAGTTCTTGGTTCTACACTTTGAGTTATAAATTTTTCTGGTTCATCATCATATTTATTTTCTGTAAATATATCTTTTTCTATTGATTTTCCTATTTTTTCACCATCGTATATATTTGCTTCTTTTAACATCCAAACCTTTTTACTAAAATTATATCTTCCCTCTTTTGCTGTAATTATTCTCTCTACTTTATCAAAATTTTTATTTAGATCTAAAATTTCAATATTTTCAGCAAATCCAGTTTTTCTATTAATCTTTCCCATCAAATATATATAATTTCCGTTTTCTCCTCTTAAAAAAGCGTTATTTTTTTCTTCAGGAGCTTCTCTTATTATACTTTCTCCACTTTTTATCTCTCTATTTTTTCTAATTGCATACGGATACAAAGAGTCATTAATAAAGAATACTATCACTGATATTATTCCAGATAATAAAATTGGGAAAAGAACTATTCTTTTAAAACTTATTCCAGCAGTTTTTAAAGATATTATCTCTAAATTTGATGCCATTGCACTTATTGTCATAAGAGAACCAAGAAGTACAGCTAGTGGAGCAACATCTATCAAAATTTTAGGTATCATTGTTAAAATGTACACTAGTGACTCATCTGCTGAAAATCTACCATCACTTACATATCTTATAACTTTAAATAATTGACTTACTAAAAATATTCCAACAAAGGCTATTAAACTCAATAAAAATGATTTTATAAAATTTTTACTTATATATCTATCAATTATCTTCATCTATATCCCCCTGGCTTTCTTTTTATAAAATATATAAGTCAAAAGGAATAGCACAAAATTTGGTGTCCAAACCCCTATAAATGGTGGAATTTTACCTCTATTAGCCATTACCATTCCAATGTTAAGCAATGTTATATATGCAAATATAACTACCATACTCAATGCAAAATTAGCTCCTTTTCCACTTCTGTGATGTCCAATAGACATAAATACTCCTAATAAAGATAACATTATAGTCGATAATGGCAGAGCTATTTTTCTATTTATCTCAACTTTATATTTTATTTTATCATCTGGAGCTTGATTTTTAATATCTTTTAAAAGCATTCCTATACTCATAGCCTCTATATCTTTAACTTTTATATCAATCCCATCAAAATATGCTGTAAGTGGAACTTTTTTATCATCGAATTCCCCACGCAACTTTTCTTTTCCCTCTTTATCAAAATCGAAAAATTTTGATTTTGTGATAACCATTGCTGAATCTTTCCAATATGCCTTTTCTCCTACTAATACAGTCGGGAAATTTTCATTTTCATCTTTTTGGAATATTAAAACCCCTCTAGCCTGTCTATCTTTTCCTGTTATTCTATCAATATAAAGATTATACTCATCAACTTCATCTATAAAAGTTTTTTCTTTTAATTGAAATACAGGATTTTCATAAGCTATTTTTGTCGTTATGTATTGCAACTTCTTAAAAGATCTTGGTATTATGCTCTCTTGAAGAAAAAATATAAAAAGAGTTGTCACACAAGCTAAAACAAATATAGGTTTTACTATCTCTTTTATTCCCATTCCTATTGAACTCATAGCAGTAGCTTCACTAGTTCTTGTAAATTTTGAAAATGTCAACATCACACCTAAAAATATTCCCATTGGAATAGTTTGTGATAATATAGGTGGCAGATAAAAAGACAATATTCTAATTATATCTATGATTGAGATCCCCTTTACTATTATATTTTCCATCATAGCTACAATAATATCTATTAAAAATATAAAAGTAAACAGAGATATACCAAATAAAATTGGCATCTTTACCTCTTCTAATATATACTTTTCTATTATTTTTATTTTCATATATTTCTCCTAAAAAATTTTATCAATATATCTGTCTACTAACTCTCCATTTTTTAGTTCTTTTAATTTTGCTTGAAAAGCATCTGGTATATACTCTTCTAATTCTGGAGCTTTCTCTAAAAATATTTTATTTATATAACTTCCAGCTGAATATTTTTTTAACCCCTTAAATATATCTGCCGAATAGTTAAATATTAAAAGAATTATCAAAGATAAAAATATACCTTTTATTCCTCCTAAAATTGCTCCTAAAACTCTAAGAATTATACCCTTTCCCTGATTATCTAAAACATTTCTTATCATACTAACTATTATTCCTAAAATTATATATACAGCCCAAAATGTAACTACATAGACTATAAAATAACGATCTCTATCTTTAGATAGATTTAAAAAATCTATAACTGTTGGCGTATATCTCTTAGCTATAATAAAATTTATCACAAGTCCAAAAATTGCTAAAAATTCTACAAACAATCCATTTTTTAATCCATATAGTAATGAAAAAAGAACTACTATTCCTATTGCCATATCTAAATACATATCATCACCCTTTTTAATTTTCTACAACTTTTACCCATAGGGCTTTTAAATATAGTGTTTCTGGAACGTGAAGAATCCACGGATGATCTTCAGGCTGATAGTTAATACCTATAACTTGAAGTAATTTTCCATTTTTAGATGCTGCCATTCTTGTTACCTCTATCAAATCTTGTAATGAAATATGATATGCACAAGTTATTATTCCCAAAATACCATTATCACTTAAAAGTTTAAAACTATCATCACATAGATCAAAGAAAAAATCTCTTCCTTTATGAATATCAGCTTTTCTCTTTATTAATGATGGAGGATCTAATGTGATTACATCAAATTTTTCTCCTCTTCCAACAAGAGTTTTAAGAAGTAAGAAAGCATCTCCTTCCATTGTTACAAAATCTCCAGTATACTCATTCAAAGCATAGTTTTCTCTACATAGTTCCAATGCGTGAGGCTCTTTGTCAATAGCTGTTACTTTCTTACAATTCTCTTTTAAAGCAGCCATTGAAAACCCTCCACTGCTTGAAAAGACATCTAAAAATCTTGTATCCTTAGTCAAATATTTTCTAATAAATTTTCTTGAATCTCTTTGATCAAGGAAAAATCCTGTTTTTTGTCCATCAATAATATCTATATTATATTTTAGTCCATTATCTTCCATTATTACTCTTTTAGGAATTTCTCCAAATATTACTCCTGTTTTTTGCTCTACTCCCTCAAGAGTTCTATTTTCTACATCACTTCTTTCATAAATTCCCTTAGGTTTCATAACTTTTTTAATGCTATTTATAATCTCCTGTCTAAAAGCTTCTACTCCAGAGTTTCTAAATTGTACAGATACATATTTTTCAAATTTATCTATTATTAAACCAGGTATTCCGTCCCCTTCAGAGAAAAATGCTCTTACACAGTTAGTTTCTGCAAAAAGATGCTCTCTTTTTTTATATGCTCTTCTAATCTTTTCAAGTATAAAATTTTTATCTATCTTTTCATCTTTTGTTGTTAAAATTCTTACAAATGCTGAAGTAGAATCTGTTACATATCCTCTTCCAACAAAAGCTCCATCCGATGAACAAACATCAACTATATCTCCATTTTTTATATCCCCAACTATTGTTTTTACTTCATCTTTAAATACATTTGGATAGAAATTTACTATTTTTTTCTCTTTTCCACTTACTAAAATTACTTTCGCCATCTTCACTCCTTTTATTTTTTTATTAAATCTGCTCTTCCACGCTTTTTATACACCCTATAAACTCTTCTACCTATTCCTGTTAAAATATCCCAAGTTGATTTATGAATAGAGTTTATTTCTTCTATTATATCATCTCTTATCACAATTACTTCTGTTCCAACACTAATCTTTTCTAAAATTGAATTAGGTATCTTAACCATACACATATCCATACATATCTCTCCAACTACTGGACATTTTTCATTTTCTATTATAACATATGTTTTATTAGAAAACTCCTTTTTCATTCCATCTGCATATCCTATTGATAATGTAGCAAAAGTTTCTCCTTTTTTTAATTTTGCTGTTCTTCCATATGATATATATGAATCCTCTTCTACCGTTCTTAAAGATAAAACCTTAGCTTTTACTGTAAAGACTCTTTTTAATTCCTCTACTCTCTCATTTCCAAGCATTCCATACATACATATCCCAGCTCTTACCAAATTTCCTGCATATCTATCATTAAAACGAAGTATTCCTCCACTATTTAATATATGAATATATTTTACTACATTTTCAAACTTTTTAAAAACACTAAACTTTTTAAGTTGTAAATCTGTATAATCAACAGACTCTTTACTTGCTCCATCTGCATCAGAAAGATGTGAATAAATACCAATAATATTCATTTTTTTATCTAAACAATACTGTACTATTTTTTCTCCGTTTTCAACAGTAAATCCCAATCTTCCCATTCCAGTATCTATTTTTATATGAAAATCAACCTTTAAACTATTTTTTTCTATAAACTCTAATTGCTCTTTACTACTTACTGTTATTTGAAAATTTTCTCTATCTGCTATTAAAATCTCATCTTCAAATAATGATCCTAAAATTAATATCTCCTCTTTTACTCCATTTTCTTTTAAT
>JAUNAY010000040.1 GCA_030527385.1 Fusobacterium sp.
ATATCAACTATTTAAAGAAGTATCTTATGAAATAAAAAAATATAAAGATATATTGCAAGATTTAGCTTACCAATTATCATATTTAGATGTAATCACTGATTTTGCTTATATAGCGATAAAAAATTCATATATTCAACCAGAGGTACATCAAGGAAAAGATATTGAAAT
The DNA here is from genome assembly GCA_030527385.1 of Fusobacterium sp. Lineage (GTDB taxonomy): Bacteria > Fusobacteriota > Fusobacteriia > Fusobacteriales > Fusobacteriaceae > Fusobacterium_A. The sequence goes on from JAUNAY010000040.1 coordinate 169, forward strand.
AATAGCTGGACGTCACCCTATAGTAGAAAAACTTATTCCAAGTGGAGAATTTGTTAAGAATAATATAGTATTTGATGAAAAGCGTGAGATGATAATCTTGACAGGACCGAATATGTCAGGGAAATCTACCTATATGAAACAAGTGGCATTAATAATAATTATGGCTCATATAGGATCATACGTTCCAGCAAACTATGCAAAAATAGGAATAGTAGATAAAATATTTACAAGAATTGGAGCAAGTGATGATCTACTGACTGGGCAATCTACATTTATGTTAGAGATGAGCGAAGTAGCAAATATAGTAAATAGTGCTACGGATAGATCATTCATAATTTTAGATGAAATAGGAAGAGGAACTTCAACATTTGATGGAATTTCAATAGCCACAGCCATTACTGAATATATTCACGAAAAGATAGGTGCTAAAACAATATTTGCTACTCATTACCACGAACTAACTCAATTAGAAGATAAATTAGATAGGGCTGAAAATTATAGAATTGAAGTTAAAGAAAATAAAAATGAGATAGTTTTTTTAAGAGAGATAGTTAAGGGTGGAGCAGACAAATCTTATGGAATAGAGGTGGCAAGATTAGCAGGATTGCCAAAGGAGATATTAGACAGATCAAAGAGTGTATTAAAAAATTTAGAAGAGAGAAAAGAGATTATTGAAAAGAAGCTTCAAGGAGAACAACTGATACTTTTTGGAAATCCAGAAGTTGTAAAAGTTGATCAAGAGAGTGAAAAAAATAATTTAAAAGGTAAAGAGATAACTAAGGAACAAAAGATAGTAATGAGAGTTTTAGAGGAGTTAGATCCTAATAGTATGACACCATTAGAAGCTTTAATGAAACTCAACGAACTGAAAAAAATCTTAAATAGGAGTTAGATATGAGTAAAAAGAGAATCTATATGATTATTTTTGCAGTTGTAATAGTTTTAGGGTATCTGAATTATTTTAAAGAGGAAAAAGATTTGTCAGATTTAAAAAAAGCCATAGAAACAACAAATGTTACTTATGAAAGTGAAGATTATCACGTTGAAGCTGCTAAGCAGATTGATTATCTTGATGAAAAAGAAACTGATTTTGAAAAGGCAAAAGCTTTGGTAAAAGATATGGTAATAAGTGGAGACAATGTTTTTATAGACAAAGTTAGAAACTTAGCATTAAAGAATAACATTTTAGGAATAAGTCCTAATGGGTGGAAATTTAATGCACAGACAGCTAATTATGAGAAAATAAAAGATGAGATAACTTCTAATACAGGAGTATCAGCTTACAATGAAGAGAAGAAAATTAAAATTTCTGGAAAAAACTTTAGTACAGATAGTAAAATGAGCTATATCGAACTAAAAGATGATGTTGTTTTAGAAAATGATAAAATAAAGCTAAAGGGAGATATTGGAAAATATAGTGATGCTACAAAAATAGTAGTTCTTTCAGGAAATATTACAGTATCTGGAGTAGATGAGGAGAACAAAAAGGTAGATGGAGATTTCAAAAACCTTAAATATTTTGTAGATGACAAAATTCTTGAAGCTTGGGAACCATTTTCAGCAATCTATGATGGAGTAAAATTATCTGGTGAAACTTTATGGTATCAAGATGGAGTAGAAGCATTAAAAATATCTAAAAATGTTGTAATAGAAACATCTGGATATAAAATTTATGTAGATAGAATAGAAAAAGAAGCAAATAGCAATATTATTAAATTTTATGGAAAGGTAACAGGTTCTAATGGGGTTTACTCTTTTGAGGGAGCAGAGGGAGTATATAAAATAGATTCTGAGGAGTTAGAACTTTATGGAGATGTAGTAGTAACTTCTACTAAGGGAGAAAAATTAACAGCTGATAAGATAGTTTATAATAATAAGACAAAGTTTATAACAGCCTTTGGAGAAAAGAAAGATGTTTTATATACTTCAAATAATGGAGAAGTAAAAAGTAAAGAATTTAGATATAATAACGAGACTAAAGAAGCTTTTGCAGATAAAAAATATGATTTTAAAAGTTTAAAATATGATAGTATTGGAGAAAAATTCTACTTTAATAATGCTACAAAAGATGGATATATTTTAAATGGAGTAGTAATAGATAAAGTAAAAAAACAAAGTGCTAAAGGAAAAAGATTGGACTTTAATACTGAAACAAAAATATATAAAATAAAAGATGATGCTATCTTTGAAAATTCTGATTATAGAGTTGAAAGTAGTGATCTAAATTATGATGGAAATACAGGAAAAATTATTACATCGTCAGATTATAAAATTACACAAATAAAAAATGGAATAGAGTTTGTTGGAAAAGGTGCTGACTATGATGAAAATACTGGAGAACTTTTAAGTAATGGAGTAATTAATGCTTTTGGAAAGAACTTTAAAGCTAGTGGAAACAATCTAAGTTATAATAATAAAACAGGGGCTGGAGAGTTACAAAGTAATATATTCTTTGAAAATACTGAAAATGGAACTACTGTAACAGGGGATAAACTTCTTTTCCAAAAAGATAACACAGTGGAAATTGTTGGAAATCTTGTAATAACAAGTGAAAAAATAGTGGCAAAATCTGCTAGAGGAAAGTATAATTTAAAAGATGAGAAAGTTTATATTCCTGAAAAGATAGAGTTTGAAAGTAAAGATAAATTGACATCAGGAACTATGTCTAAAGGAACATATGATGTAAAAAAAGAGATCTTTGTCGGAAATAACTTTAAAGGAAAAGATAAAGAGACAAATATAACAAGTTCAATAGCAAAATATTATATTCAAGCAAATAAAATAGAGTTTGGTAAAAATAGTGTGATAACTAATCCAGAAACTACATTAAAAGGAAATAAGCTTGATTATGATTTGGATAGTGAAATAGCTACTTCAAAGGAACCATATACAGTGCTTTATGATGAGTTTATAATAAAAGGAAGTAGTGGAATATTTGATAATAAAAATGGACTTTTCAAAAGTGATAAAGCAGATATTTCATCTAAGAGTGGAGATAAATTTGTAGCAGATAAGGCAGATGGAAATCTATTTGAAATGAGAATAGATTTTATTGGAAATGCTAAGGGACATACAAGTTATGATGGTAAAAGAACAGATTTTTCTGGAGATTTTGCAAGAGTTTACTTTAAAAAAGATGAAAATGGATATAAGGCAATAAGAAGTGAAGTTAAGAAAAATGCTGTATTTATTCAAGAGGATAAGACATTATATTCAGATTATATAGAGGCAGATATTGAAAGAAGTCTAATTTTTGCAAGGGATAATACTAAAATGCTTGTAAAAGATATGGAAAATGGAGATATTACAATAACTTCAGATGTGGCCGAAATAAATATGAATAATGATACTGCAACTCTTATTGGAAAAGTTTATATTGAAAATATCAATAAAGATCAAGGAAAAACTGTAATTACAGCAGACAAGGGAATTGCTAGACAAAAAACAGGAATACTTGATTTAATAGGAAATGTAAAAATTGAAAATGCAGAGTCAAGAGTAGAATCAGATGAAGCAATATATAATATGAACACTAAAAAACTAAAAGCTAGAGGGCACGTATATATCAATCATAAAAATCAATAAGGGGGAATTATGAAAAGTCTAATAGCTCAAAATCTTAGTAAAAGTTATAAAAAAAGAACAGTTGTAGATAATGTGAGCCTTGAAGTAAATAAAGGAGAGGTAGTTGGGCTTTTAGGACCAAATGGTGCAGGAAAAACTACAACTTTCTATATGATAACTGGAATTATAAAACCAGAGACAGGATCAGTATATTGTGATAATATAGATGTTACAGCGTACCCTATGTTTAAAAGAGCCAATATGGGAATAGGGTATCTAGCTCAAGAACCATCAGTATTTAGAAATTTAACTGTCGAAGAAAATATAGCTGCTGTACTTGAGATGAAAGGTATGGGCAAAATTGAACAAAAAACAATAATAGAAAAATTAATGGAAGAGTTTAAACTTACACACGTGAGAAAATCTTTAGGATATTCGCTATCTGGAGGAGAAAGAAGAAGAGTAGAGATAGCAAGAACAATAGCAAATAATCCAAGCTTTATTTTGCTAGATGAACCTTTTGCTGGAGTAGATCCGATAGCAGTGGAAGATATTCAACAAATAATTAGATATTTGAGAGATAGAGGATTGGGAATCTTAATAACAGACCATAGTGTTAGAGAGACTTTAAGAATAACAGAAAAAGCTTATATAATGGCAAATGGGCAAGTTCTTATAAGTGGAACTCCACAGGAGATAGCTAATAATGAAACTGCTAGAAAGATTTATTTAGGAGAAAAATTTAAGTTAGATTAATTTTAATATTTGGAGGATAAATATGTTAACAGGAAATCAAATTAGAAAAGAGTTTATTGAGTTTTTTAAGGCTAAACAACATAAACACTTTGAAAGTGCATCTTTAATTCCAGATGATGCAACATTACTACTTACAGTAGCAGGAATGGTACCATTTAAACCTTACTTTTTAGGACAAAAAGAAGCACCATATCCAAGAGTAACTACATATCAAAAATGTATTAGAACAAATGACCTTGAAAATGTAGGAAGAACAGCTAGACACCATACATTCTTTGAAATGTTAGGAAACTTCTCATTTGGAGATTACTTTAAAGAAGAAGCAATAGTATGGTCTTGGGAATTTGTAACAGAAGTATTAAAACTAGACAAAAATAAATTATGGGTATCTGTATTTACAACAGATGATGAAGCAGAAAAAATTTGGATAGAAAAATGTAACTTCCCTAAAGAAAGACTTGTAAGACTTGGAGAAGATGAAAACTGGTGGGCAGCAGGACCGACAGGTTCTTGTGGACCTTGTTCAGAAATTCACGTAGATTTAGGACCAGCTTATGGTGGAGATGAAAACTCTAAACTTGGAGATGAAGGAACAGATAACCGTTTTATCGAAATATGGAACTTAGTATTTACTGAGTGGAATAGAATGGAAGATGGAAGTTTACAACCATTACCAAAGAAAAATATAGATACAGGAGCAGGGCTTGAAAGAATTGCTGCAATGGTACAAGGAAAATCAAATAACTTTGAAACAGATCTTTTATTCCCACTAGTTGAAGAAGCTGGAAGACTTACTAATAGTGAATATGGAAAAGATGGAGAAGTAAACTTCTCATTAAAAGTTATTACTGACCATTCAAGAGCAGTTACTTTCTTAGTAAATGACGGAGTAATTCCATCAAACGAGGGAAGAGGATATGTTCTTAGAAGAATCTTAAGAAGAGCAGTAAGACACGGAAGATTATTAGGACAATCAGAACTATTCCTATATAAAATGGTAGATAAAGTTGTAGAAATTATGGGAGAAGCTTATCCAGATTTAAAAGAAAATATTGATCACATTAAAAAAGTTGTTAAGATTGAAGAGGAAAAATTCTCTCGTACACTAGATCAAGGAATGCAACTTGTAAATCAAGAGATTGAAAATGCTAAAAAAGATGGAAAAGATAGCTTAGCAGGAGAGATAACATTTAAACTTTATGATACATATGGATTCCCTTATGAATTAACAGAAGAGATTTGTGAAGAGAAAGGAATAAAAGTATCAAAAGAAGAGTTTGAAGCTAAAATGCAAGAACAAAAAGAAAGAGCTAAGGCAGCTAGAGAAGTTGTAATGGAAAAAGGACAAGATAGTTTCATAGAAGAGTTTTATGATAAATATGGAGTTACTAACTTTACTGGATATGAAACTTTAAAAGATAGTGGAAAACTATTGAGTATCAGAGATGGAAAAGATGGTAAAAAACTTATGATCTTTGACTCTACTCCTTTCTATGGAGAATCTGGAGGACAAGCATCTGATTTTGGAATTATATCTGGAAATGGATTTGAAGGAAAAGTTATAGATGTTCAAAAACAAAAAGGAATATTTACACATACAGTGGAAGTAGTAAGTGGAGAAGCTGTTGAGGGAAATGAATATTTGTTAGAAGTAAATGAAGAAAATAGAGTAGCTACTGCTAAAAACCATACTGCTACTCACTTATTACACGAAGCTTTAAGAGAAGTTTTAGGAACACACGTACAACAAGCAGGATCATTTGTAAATGGAGAAAGATTAAGATTTGACTTTAATCACTATGAAGCAATGACTCCAGAAGAAATCTTAAAAGTTGAAGATATAGTAAATAGCAAAATAGCTGAAGCTATAAAAGTAACTGTAAAAAATATGTCTATGGAAGAAGCAAAAAAAGCAGGAGCTATGGCACTATTTGGAGATAAATATGGAGATGTAGTAAGAGTTGTTAATGTAGAGGGATTCTCTATTGAACTTTGTGGAGGAACTCACATTGATAATATAGGAAAAATAGGACTTTTCAAAGTTGAAAGTGAAAGTGGAATAGCTGCTGGAATAAGAAGAATAGAAGCAGTTACAGGAAAAGGAGCATTTGAATTTGTACAAAAATTAGAAGCACTTTTAGTTCAAATTCAAAAAACAGTAAAAGCTAATGAAGTAAATCTACTAGAAAGAGTAGAAAAAATGGTAGAAGTTTTAAAAGAAAATGAAAAAGAAATAGAAAGTTTAAAAAATAAACTTACTTATGCAGAAGCTTCATTCCTAAAAGAAAATGCTGAAAATATCAACGGAACAACAGTTGTATTAAAAGCATTTAAGAGCAAAACTGCTGATGAATTAAGAAAATTCATAGATTATGGAAAAGAAAAAATGTCAAATGCTGTTATAGTTTTAGCATCTTCAATGGATGGTAAAGTTATATTTGCAGCTGGAGTAACAAAAGATACTATCTCTAAAGTAAAAGCTGGAAATCTTGTAAAAGAAGCAGCTCAAATAACTGGTGGAAATGGTGGTGGAAGACCAGATTTTGCTCAAGCAGGAGGAAAAGACACTACTAAGATAACAGAAGCTTTAGAAGCAGTAAAAGAAACATTAAGAAAATCTTTATAAGAGGTTAGAATGTATAAAAAATATATTGCCTTAGATGTAGGAGATGTAAGAATAGGGGTGGCAAAATCTGATATATTGGGGATTGTTGCCACACCCCTAGAGGTTATTAATAGAAAAAAAGTAAAATCTGTTCAGAGAATAAAGGAACTATGTGAACAAGAAAATACAAAATCTTTAGTAGTTGGGATTCCTAAAAGTCTTGATGGAACAGAAAAACGTCAAGCTGAAAAAGTTAGGGAGTATATTGAAAAACTTAAAAAAAATATTGAGGGTTTAGAGATATATGAAGTAGATGAAAGATTAACAACTGTATCAGCTGATAGAATGTTAAATGAAGCTAATAAAAAAGGGGCTTTAGAAAAAAGAAAGGTAGTAGATAAGATAGCAGCAGCGATTATTTTACAATCTTTTCTTGATAGAAAAAAATAAAAATAGGTTGGAGGAGAAATGGGATCAAAATTACTAATGAGATTATCTCTTGTTGTAGTTGTAGTGATAGGGGCTATATGGCTTAGCTTTTTTAAACCAACTAAACTAGGACTTGATTTAAAAGGTGGAGTGTATGTAGTTCTTGAAGCTGTACCAGAAGAGGGAGTAACTCTTGATGATTCTGCTATGAATAGACTTATTGAAGTACTAGATAGAAGAATAAACGGACTTGGAGTTGCAGAATCAGTGGTTCAAAAAGCTGGAAACAACAGAGTTATAATAGAACTTCCAGGAATAAGCAATACAGAAGATGCTATTAAAATGATAGGTAAAACAGCACTTCTTGAATTTAAGCTTGAAAATCCAGATGGAACTTTAGGTGAAACATTATTGACAGGTGGAGCATTAAAAAAAGCTGATGTTTCACACGATAATTTGGGAAGACCTCAAATCCAATTTGAGATGAACCAAGAGGGAGCAATAAAATTTGCTGAAATTACAAGAAATAATATAGGAAGAAAGTTAGCAATTACACTAGATGGAAAGGTTCAAACAGCACCGATGATAAACTCTGAAATTCCTAGTGGAAATGGAGTTATTACAGGAAATTATACTTTAGAAGAAGCTAAAGCAACAGCTACTCTTTTAAATGCAGGAGCTTTACCAGTAAAAGCTGAAATTGTAGAAACAAGAACAGTAGGGGCATCACTTGGTGATGAATCAATAGCTCAAAGTAAACAAGCAGCAATGTTCGCAATGGCTTTAATTGGAATATTTATGCTTATATTTTATAGACTTCCAGGTATAGTGGCTGATATTGCTTTAGTTATATTTGGACTTATAACTTTTGGATCTTTAAACTTTATAGATGCAACACTTACATTACCAGGTATAGCAGGACTTATCTTGTCAGCAGGAATGGCAGTAGATGCTAACGTTATTATATTTGAAAGAATAAAAGAGGAATTAAAATTAGGTAATACAGTTCGTAATGCAATAGATGCAGGATTTAGTAAAGGATTTGTAGCTATTTTTGACTCTAACCTTACAACATTGATAATAACAACAATCTTATTTACTTTTGGAACTGGACCAGTAAAAGGATTTGCAGTAACATTGACAATAGGTACATTAGCATCAATGTTTACAGCTATTACAATAACTAAGATTATACTAGTTACTTTTATAAATCTATTTAATCTAAATAGACCAGAATTATTTGGAGTTAGGGGGAAAAAATAATGCAAATAGAAATTATAAAAAATAGTAAAAAGTTTTTAGGTATTTCAGCACTTTTCCTTATAATTTCAATAGTAATTTTCTTTGCTAAAGGATTAAATTATGGAATTGATTTTTCAGGTGGAAACCTATTTCAGTTAAAATTTGAAAAAGAGATAACTTTAAATCAAATCAATAGCAACTTAGATGAATTAGCTAAAACTATACATCAAGTTAACCCAAATAGTAGAAAAGTTCAAATTTCAGAAGATAACACAGTTATTATTAGAACTCCTGAATTAAAAGAAACTCAAAAATCAGAGCTACTTGATAACTTGAAAAAAATAGGAACTTTTGAAATAGATAAAGAGGAAAAGGTTGGAGCAAGTGTAGGAGAAGAACTAAAAACTTCAGCAATATTAGCTTTAAGTATAGGTGCAGTCTTAATAATTCTTTATATAACATTTAGATTTGAGTTCACTTTTGCTATTGCAGCAGTACTTGCATTGTTTCACGACTTAATAATAGCAATTGGTGTTATATCGCTTCTAGGTTATGAGATAGATACTCCATTCATAGCGGCAATATTAACAATTCTTGGATATTCAATCAATGATACAATAGTAGTATTTGATAGAATAAGAGAGAATATGAAACGTAAAAATAGAGGAACTTTTGAAGAGTGCTTAGACAAAAGTGTAAATCAAGTTATGATAAGATCATTAAATACATCAGTGACAACTTTATTTGCTATTATAGCAATTCTTGTATTTGGTGGAGATAGTTTAAAAACATTTATTATGACTTTATTAATAGGAATATTAGCAGGAACATATAGTTCTATATTCATTGCTACTCCATTAGTATATGTTTTTGATAAAAATAAAAAAGGTCCAAATAAAGGATTTAATAGTTTTAAAGAAGAAACTAAAAAACAAGATGAAGAGAAAATTTTAGTTTAATAATAAAATAAAAAGATTGGTCTAAATATAAAAATTAATATATAATATAAGAGGGCAACTGCAAATGATTAAATTTAAAGTCGCCCTCTAAAATTTTACTTAATCGAAATATAGAAAGGGAACAAAAATGAGAGCTTGGTTAGAAATAGATACAGATAATCTTAATTATAATATTGATAAAATTAGAGAAAA
>JAUNAY010000041.1 GCA_030527385.1 Fusobacterium sp.
TGATAAGTCCATATTTCTATACAACATTAAAAAATACATTGATGTTAAATATTTATAGTTTATTGTTAGAATTTCCATTTGCTATACTTTTAGCTTTAATGTTAAATGAAATAAAAAATAAATACTTTAGAACAATAGTTCAAACAGCTTCATTTATTCCATATTTTATAGCAATAGTTGTGGCAACAGGAATTACAATTAATATTTTATCTCCTAGTACAGGAGTAATAAATTTTATATTAGAAAAATTAGGTTTTGAAAGAATCTATTTCTTATCTAAACCTGAATATTTTAGAGGAATATTTACAGGATTAAGTATGTGGAAAACAACTGGATTTAATGCAATAGTTTATTTAGCAGCTTTAACAGCTATTAACGAACAACTATATGAAGCTGCTAAAATAGATGGTGCCAATAAACTTCAACAAATAAGATATATAACAATTCCAGGAATAATTCCTACAATAGTAATAATGCTTGTATTAAAAGTTGGAAGTATGTTAAACGTAGCTTTCGAAACAGTATTATTGTTATATCAACCAGCAACATATGAAACAGCAGATGTAATAAGTACATATGTGTATAGAACAGGAATGTTAATGCAAGACTTTGGGCTTGCCACAGCAGTAGGACTATTTAATGCAATAGTTGGGTTTATATTGGTATACAGTGCTAATAAGTGGAGTAAAAAAGTTACTCAATCAAGTTTATGGTAAAAAGGGGGAAAATATGGAAAATAAAATAAAAGTAGGAATGGATGAAAAAATATTTGATGTAGTAAACTACACACTTCTTACTATATTTGCAATAATGTTTTTATATCCTATAATATATGTATTTTCTGCATCGGTAAGTAATCCATATCTTGTAGAAATTGGGGCAGTAACTTTTTTACCTAAAGGTTTTAGCTTAGCATCTATAAAAGAAGCTATGAATTTGGAGGGAATTTGGTTAGCTTATTGGAACTCTATTATAATAACAGTATTAGGAACAATAGTAAATATGTTCTTTACAATAAGTGGAGCTTATGTTCTTTCTAAACCAGATTTAAAATTTAAAAAGTTTTGGATGTTCTTAGTTATAATAACAATGTGGTTTGATCCAGGAATGATTCCAAAATATTTAAACTTTAGAGATTTAGGTATGATAAATTCATATACTGGAATTATATTAGGATTTGCAGTAAATACATTTAATGTAATAATATTAAAATCATTTTTCGAAGCTGTGCCAAGATCATTAGAAGAATCAGCAAGAATAGACGGAGCATCACAACTCCAAATAATGACAAAAATATATCTACCACTATCAGGATCAGCATTGACAACAGTATCACTATTCTATGCAGTTTCAAGATGGAATGGATACTTCTGGACAATGATTCTTTTAGTAGATGATAAAAAAGCACCTTTACAAGTATTCTTAAAAAAATTGATAGTAGAAAAAAATATGGCTGGAGAAGCAAGTCAAATGATTACAGTAGAAAGTTTAACTTCTCCACAAACAATAATATATGCTGTTATAGTGCTATCTCTAATTCCTATTTTAATAGTATATCCATTTATACAAAAATTCTTTAAAAAAGGAGTTACTTTAGGAGCAGTAAAAGAATAAGAAAAATAATTAAAAAATAATAACAAAAAAAATGATGAAAGGAGAAGTTGAAGTTTATTACAAATTAACTTCACTAAATTAATATGGAACTAACTAAAGAGATGAGAGAAAAATTTTCACAAGATGTAGAATTACCAAAAGAAACGATATTTGGAGCATTATATGAAGCTTTAAAAAAGATAGATGGAAATTGTAAAACTTTTTTAAATACAACTCCAAGAGCTTGTAGTGTAAACAATATCTATCCACAAATGTTAAATGGAAGAGAGTCAGATGACTGGACTAGTGGATTTTGGCCTGGAATGTTATGGCTTGCTTATGAAATTACTAACAATGAAAAATATAAAAATTTAGCTTTATATCAATTAAGTGTATTTGACCAAAGAATAAACGATAAAGTAGGAGTAAATCATCACGACTTAGGATTTTTATATACTCCATCAGCAGTAGCTGGATACAAAATAACTGGTTGGGAAAAAGCAAAAGAAACTGGATTAAAAGCAGCAAATCATCTAATAGGAAGATTTAAAGAAAAAGGAGAATTTATCCAAGCTTGGGGAGATTTAGATGATCCAAGTGCATATAGATTAATAATAGATTGTAGTATGAATGTACCTTTATTATTTTGGGCAACAGAAGTAACAGGAGATCCTAAATATAGAGAAATAGCAACTAAACATATTAATACAACTGCAAAGGTAATAGTAAGAGAGGATAGTTCAACACATCACACATTCTTCTTTGATCCAGAAACAGGAGAACCAACAAAAGGAGTAACAGCACAAGGAGCATCTGATGAATCAGCTTGGGCAAGAGGACAAGCTTGGGGAGTTTATGGATTCCCATTAGCATATAATCACCTAAAAGATCCAAAATTTATAACATTATTTAAGAGAGTAACAAACTATTTCTTAAATAAATTGCCAGCAGACAGTATTTGTTATTGGGATTTAATGTTTGATGATAATTCTGGAGAAGAAAGAGATACATCAGCAGCAGCAATAGCAGTTTGCGGAATGTTGGAGATGTTAAAACATCTGCCAGATTCAGACCCAGACAAGAAAATTTATAAAAATGCAGTAAATATCATAATGAAATCATTAATAGAAAAGTATACAACTAAAAATTTAGAATATTCAAATGGATTACTAACACAAGCTGTATATAGTAAGCCACATCGTTCAGGTGTAAATGAATGTTGTATATGGGGAGATTATTTCTATATGGAGGCTTTGGTAAGATTAATGAAACCTGAATGGAGAATTTATTGGTAATTTATAAAGAAATTAATAAAAGTGATAAAAAAATATAAGGGAGTGGTTAAAGTGAAAAAAAGAAAATTATTAGTAACATTAGGTATATTAGCTTTATCATTACTTGCTAAAGCTGATCAAGAATATAAAATTACAGAAAAACCAACAGAAGTATCTATACTAGCAATTTTAAATGGAAAAGTATTTGATGAAAAATGGGCTGTTTTCCAAGAAGCATTTAAAGATACTAATATTAAATTAAAAAGTGCAGGATCAAAAAATATTTCAGATGAATTACAAGCATTTAACTTAGCAATAGCTTCTGGAGAATTGCCAGAAATAATATCTTTAGCTTATACTGAAAAAATTGAAGATCTTGGAATAGAAGGTGGAATGCTTCCGTTAAATGAATTAATTGACAAGCACGCTCCTAATATAAAAGCTTTCTTTGAGAAATATCCACGTTATAGAAAAGATGCAGTAGCAGCTGATGGAAATATCTATTTTATTCCAACTTATTATGATTGGTATAAAATGAAAGCTTCTCAAGGGCTATTTATTAGAAAAGATTGGTTAGATAAATTAAATTTAGCTGTTCCAGATACAATGGAAGATTATTATAAAGTTTTAAAAGCATTTAAAACACAAGATCCTAATGGAAATGGATTAAACGATGAAATACCTTATTTTGAAAGAACTATCGAATTTGCTGAAAGTGAATTAATAGGATTATTTGGAGCATCAACAGGATTTTATGTAGAAAATGGAAAAGTTAAATTTGGACCTCAAGAAGAAAGATTTAAAGAAGCTATAAAAGAAGTTAGCAAATGGTATGCAGAAGGTTTAATAGATCAAGAAATTTTTACAAGAGGATTCCAAGCAAGAGACTATATGCTAAGAAATAATTTGGGTGGAACTACATTTGACTGGTTCGCAAGTACAACTTCTTATAATAAAGATAAAGCATTAAAAGAAAAAGTAGGAAACTTTGAGTTTGTTCCAATAGCTCCACCTTTATATAAAGGAAAACGTTATGCACCAGATGCACGTCCTACTAACAATGGTGGTTGGGGAATAACAGTAGCTGCAAAAGATCCAGTAGCAATAATTAAATATTTTGATTATTGGTTCTCTGAAAAAGGATATGAATTAATTAACTGGGGTATTGAAGGAGATACTTTTGAAAGAGATGCTAACGGAAATAAATATTTTACAGATAAAGTATTAAAAAATGCTAAAGAAACTCCACTAGAAGTTTTAAGAGATAAAGGAGCCCAATTTAGAATAGGAATGATTCAAGATTATGAATATGAAAAAGCTTGGGGAGATGCAGAAGCTATCAAAGCTATGGAATGGTATACAAAAGAAGGATTTATTGTAGAGCCTATGCCTAAAATAAAATATACTGCTGCAGAAAATAAAAGAATGCAAAAAATAAAAGGACAAATAGAAATGGCAGTAAGAGAAATGTGTCAAAAATGGATTTTAGGATCTGAAGATTTTGATGCAACATACGATAGTTTTATCAAAAGATTAGATACATTAGGTTTAAAAGAAGCATTAGAAATAAATCAAAAAGCATATGATAGATTTGAACAAAATTAAAAAAATTTAAAAGTAAAAAATATGAATTAGCTAGAAATAAGAATCTTATATAGAAATAAGTATTTAAGTAACTCCAGTGTTTTTCACTGGAGTTATATTATATTTGAAACAAACAATTTTTTAGTACTTTATTTATTTATTTATTTTTGTAAAAAATTAAAAAAAGGTGTTAATGCCTTTAAGCACCAACACCAAAAATTATACACCTTTTTAATCCAAATTTTATACCAAGAAGTTAATTAAAAGAGAGGTTAGTAGCAACATAAATGCTCCTCCTATTCTTGAAGATATTTGAGAAAACGGCATTAATTCCATTCTATGACTTGCAGACATCACTGCAACATCTCCAGTTCCACCCATATTTGCCATACATAGTCCAGCAGTTATAGATCCTTCTATTACATAAAATCCAATTAGATGTCCAACAATTGCAGTTCCTATTATAGCTCCTATTACAGTTGTTGCAACTAATAATAAATAGATTGGACTAAATGCTTCTATCACTTCTTTAAGACTAGTGTAAGCTATTCCGATCCCAACTAACAAAGCAGAAGTAAAGTTTTTCATTATAAAATTAAACCATTTAGCACAACACTCTTCATAATATTCATCAATTATTCCAAAGATTTTAGCAATGGCTACTGAAATTATCATTAAAGCATAAGCGTGAATTGGTATAAATTTACTTAAAATTTTACCAAAAATAAAGAAAGATGTTGCTATTAATAACCCTTTTCCTAACTCTTCATATTTTAAAGGTGTTTGTTCTTTCTCTTTGCTCATACTATTATCCTGTGCTTTTAATAATTTTCCATTTCCAGAAAGTGATGGGAATCTTTTTCCAATTTTATCTAAAATACCAGCTGCTACAATTGCTAAAGCATTTCCAAGAGCAACCGCTGGAACCATTACTGCTAAAAGTTGAGTAGGATCTTTTCCTAAAGCTTGCCCAAATATTTGAGATAAAGGAACTGCTCCAGCTCCCATTCCTCCACCCATAATAGGAATTGCAATATAAAAAACAGCATTAACAAATCCATAACCTGATATATATCCAATAGCTCCAGTTAATAAAATAGAAACTACAACCCCTCCAATAATTACAGGAAGATACCCAACCGCAGCTTTTACCAAAAGTTTTCTATTCATTCCAAGAATACTTCCTACTATAAGAGCTGCTATATAAAAATCTAAAAAACTTTGAGTTGTCATAAAATCTTTTATTATTTTTACTTCTTTATTTGGCATTATATTAAAATACACTAAAGCTGCTGACACAAAAATTATTACTATTGGACCTCCACCTAAATAATCTTTTACTATTGGTGTCTTATTTCCAATATAATCAAGGAGACTCCCAACAACAATCATTATAGGAAATGCCCCTAACATTCCTGATGGTAATTTTCCTAGAAAAACTGCAACAATCAAAATCAATGAAATAGGAATAAAATATTTCATCTCTAACCCTGCAAGTTTAAATTTTTCTTTTGTAGCATTCATAAGTATCACTTCCTCATATTATTAATTATGATAATTTAATAATACTACTTACTTGCAATTTAATCAATTTCTTTATATAAAAATTGAATATATATAGAATGAATGGTTTTAATTTTATACGTTTTTATCTTTTTTCTCTTAATGTATATTTATATGGGTTAAAAGCTACTTGAGCAAGTTTAAAATTTTGAATTCCTAAAGGAATACCAATAATAGTTAAACACTGACATATCCCAGCAATAATGTGAGATATAGCTAGCCATATACCAAATAATATTATCCAAAAGAAAGCAGATATAGGTCTAGGTGGTTCTCCTAAATCTGTTTTTAAAACTACTTCTTTTCCAAAAGGCATTAAACACGATGCAGCCATTTCAAAACAACCTCTTGAAAATGGGATAGTTATTATAAATATTATACTTATAACTCCTGCTATCAACCACTCAAAAGCTAAAACCAATCCTCCTAAAAACAACCAAATAACATTTAAAATCAAACTCATAGCTACCTCCATTAAAAATTTATTTTAATAAATCACTAATACTATTAAAAATAACACTTCTTACATCTTTATTTTCTTTAGATAAATCCTTTATTAAATTTTTAACTCTTAATCTTTTTGAATTTTCACTAATTTCATAAGGACAATCAGATTTTATAACTGGCAATTCTAATTTGTTGACATATCTTATTATATCTTTTTCCTCAACAAACGCCAAAGGTCTAATAACTTTAACTCCATAATCTTCAGATTCATAACAAGGCTTCATCATTTTCATATTTCCTTGATAAAATACATTCATTAAAAAAGTTTCAATAATATCATCTTTATGATGTCCAAGAGCAAGTTTATTAATGTTTTGCTCTTTCATCATTCTATAAAGAATTCCTCTCCTTATTCTGCCACATAAAAAGCAGGGATTTTTTACCTCTTTTTCTCCAAAAAGCATATCATTTAAGTTAGTATTTTCAACTTGGAGTTTTAATCCCAATTTTTCGCAATACTCTTTTATTACATCAAATGAAGATCTATCAACATTTGGGTGAATATGAATAGGAATAATTTCAAAATTAATATTAGCTATTTTTTGTATTCTAACAAGAGCATTCAATGTTGTAATACTATCTTTCCCTCCAGATACTCCAACTGCTATTCTATCTCCATCTTCTATCATATTGTATTTGTGCATAGCTCTTCCAACAGGACTCCAAATAGTTTTTCCAAAATTTTTACCCTCTATATATTTTAAAATGTTCTCTTTTTTTTCCATCTTATTCCTCTACTTTAGTATCGTTTTTATTTCCTCTAGTATAGCCAAAAATATAGTCTAAATTAATATTTTTCATAGAATTAAATATACTTTGTTTTATATTTGGATTAGTTAATTCCATAGTTTTTAAAAGTTCTTTTATCTCTTTTCTCTTTGAATCAACTTTTCCAGACTCAACTGGACAACCACACCCCATAGCCATTATCTCATTTTTTTTAGTAAAAGCAATAATATCTTTCTCTTTAATATATACCATAGGTCTAATAAGCTCCATCTTTCCACTTGTAGATTTAACTTTTGGTATCATTGTTTTAACAGTTCCTGCATAAAACATATTTATTAAAGTCGTTTCCACAACATCGTCAAAATGATGTCCTAAGGCAAGTTTGTTATATCCTAACTCTTCAACCTTATTATACAAAACTCCTCTTCTCATTTTAGCACAAAGGAAACAGGGTTTTTCTGGATCCTCTTTAAAAGCTATCTCCCATACATTAGCTTCAAAAACATCGCACGGAATGTCTAATTCCTCTAAATTTGCTTTAAATTGTGCCATATCCATAGCGTGAAATCCTGGATTCATAGAGATAAATGCAACCTCAAAATTTTTGCTTCTATCTCTTTTCATCTCTTGAAATAATTTACATAAAAGCAAACTATCTTTCCCTCCAGATACTCCAACTGCTATTCTATCTCCATCTTCTATCAAATTAAAATCCTTAACTGCCTTTACAAATTTAGTCCATATCTTTTTTCTATATGTTGTTCTTAAACTCTCTAATGCTAATTCTCCTTTTTTCATTTCTCCCTCCTTTTGTGATAGTATATTATAATATTTTTCACTATTTATGTCTAGTATAATCTAATTCTAAAAAAATTAAATAAATATTTTTAGTGTTATGATATAATAAAGGAAAAAGATATGAAAGGAATATATAGATGAATAAAAATAAATTAACTGAAATAGATAAAAAAGTAATCAAGTTTCTTTTATCAGCTGGAGTATATAGTGATAATGCCATTATAAAAAATCTTGGAATAACTGAAGAAAATTTAAAAAATTCATACATTTCTTTAGAAAATAATGGATATTTAGAACCATATTCTGTATATCAAGCAAGACAAGCAAATAAATGTGGAAATGGAAAGTGTGAGAATAAAAATTGCAGTTCTTGTAGTAGTTGTTATGAAAACGATATAGATTACTCAAATATAAAAGTAGTTACAGAAAAAGCTATTTTAGAGTTTGATAAGTAGAAAATATAAGTGTTAGTAATACTGTTACTAACACTTTTTTTCTAAAAAATATTTTTATGATATAATCTAATTAGATTATATTTTTAAGGAGAAGAGTATGGAAAGATTTAAAAAAATAGCAACTGAAATAGAGGGTGTGTATATAATTGAACCTACTATTTTTGGAGATAATAGAGGATTTTTTTTAGAATCATACAACAAAAGAGATTTTCAGAGTATTGGAATAGATGACAATTTTGTTCAAGATAACCATTCAAAATCAAGAAAGGGGGTACTAAGAGGACTACATTTTCAAACTAAATACTCAAGGAAAATTAATAAGAGTTATAAAGGGGGGTATCCTTGATATAGCTGTGGATTTAAGAAAAAATAGCAAGACATTTGGAAAAACTGTAAAAGTTGAGTTAACAGAAGAAAATAAAAGAATGTTATATATTCCTAAAGAATTTGCTCACGGATTTTTAACAATAACAGAAGAAACTGAATGTCTATATAAATGTAACGATTATTACTATCCAGAATATGAATCTGGGATAATATGGAATGATAAAGATCTAAATATAGATTGGGAATTTGAAAAATATAATTTAAAAGTTGAAGATATAATTTTATCAGAAAAAGATAAAAAGCATCAATATTTTAGAGAGTATGTAGCTGGTGAGAAAAGATGATTTTAATAACGGGAGCTAATGGACAGCTTGGATATGATTTTCAAAGATTGTTTGATAGATTAAAAGAAAAATATATAAAAACTGATAAAGAAAGTTTGGATATTACAGATATTAACAAAATAAGAGAGTTTGTAAAAAATAAAAATATTACCCTTATAATAAATTGTGCTGCTTATAATGATGTAGATAAAGCTGAAGATGAAATTGAGGAATGTAAAAAACTAAATACCTCTGCTCCTAAAAATTTAGCAATCATAGCAAACGAAATAGGAGCAGATTATATAACCTATTCAACAGACTTTGTGTTTGATGGAAAAAAAAAGTCTCCATATACAGAAGATGATTTAGTTAATCCTTTATCAATTTATGGAAAATCTAAATATGAGGGAGAAAAGGAAGTTTTCAAAATAAAACCTAATAGTTTTATAATAAGAACATCTTGGCTTTTTGGAGTAGCTAATAATAACTTTAATATGCAAATTATTAATTGGAGTAAAAATAAAAATGAATTAAAAATAGTTGATGATCAAATATCTAGTCCAACATATTCTAAAGATTTAGCTTATTATAGCTGGGAACTTATTAAAACTAAAAAATATGGTTTATATCATTTTTCAAATAATGGTGAAGCTAGCAAATATGATCAAGCAAAAT
>JAUNAY010000042.1 GCA_030527385.1 Fusobacterium sp.
ATGATAGGAAATATACATTCTTATGAAAGTTTTGGAACAGTAGATGGTCCTGGAATAAGATTTGTGGTTTTTTTACAAGGGTGTCCTTTGAGATGTAAATTTTGTCACAATCCAGATACTTGGAATGCAACAGGTGCAAAAATAAAAGAGAGTGCTGAGAAAACTTTTGAAAAAATAAGAAAATATAAGGGATATTTTGGAAAAAAAGGTGGAGTTACATTAACAGGTGGAGAACCTCTTGTACAAAGTGAATTTGTATTAGAACTTTTTAAATTATGTAAAAAAGATGGAATTCATACAGCTCTTGATACTTCAGGATATATTTTTAATGATAAAGTGAAAGAGGTTTTAGAGTATACAGATCTTGTTTTGTTGGATATAAAGGCTATTGATGAAAAAGTATATAAGGAACTTACTGGAGTTGAATTAAAAAATACTCTTGAATTTGCTAACTATCTAAAAGAAATTAATAAAAAAACTTGGATAAGACACGTTGTAGTACCTGAAATAACAGATAATGATGAACTTTTAGATAGACTTGCAAACTATGTTTCTAAGTTTGATAATGTGGAAAAAGTAGAGATATTGCCATATCATAAATTAGGTGAGTTTAAATATAAAGAGTTAGGAATGAAATATGTGCTTGAAGGAGTAGAGGAACTATCGAAAGAGAGATTTAAAAATGCTGTCTCTATATTTGAAAAATATAAATTAAAAGTTAATTAGAAAAAACAGATTTTTTCCTCAAAAAATGTTATAATATTCAAGAGAATATAATAAAAAATTGATAAATAGGGAGGAAAATTATGATAATTTTAGGGATTGAAAGTTCGTGCGATGAAACTTCAATAGCTATACTAAAAGATGGTAAAGAGATATTATCAAATAAAATCTCATCTCAAATAGCAATTCATAAAGAGTATGGTGGTGTTGTTCCTGAGATTGCCTCAAGACAACATATTAAAAATATTGCTACTATTTTAGATGAAGCATTAACAGAAGCTAAAATAACTTTAGATGATGTAGATTATATCGCAGTAACTTATGCACCTGGACTTATAGGAGCATTATTGGTTGGGGTTTCTTTTGCAAAAGGATTATCATATGCCCATAACATACCTTTAATACCTGTTCATCATATAAAAGGACATATATATGCCAATTTCTTAGAACATAATATAGAGTTGCCGTGTATAGCTTTGGTTGTATCTGGAGGGCATACAAATATAGTATTTATGGATAAAGATCATAAATTTGTTAATCTAGGTGGAACTTTAGATGATGCTGTTGGAGAAAGTTGTGATAAGGTAGCAAGAGTGTTGGGAATAGGGTATCCAGGAGGACCTGTAATAGATAGAATGTATTATGAAGGAGATAGAAATTTTCTTCAAATACCAGAACCAAAAGTAGGAGAATATGATTTTAGTTTTTCAGGAATCAAAACAGCAGTTATTAACTTTGTAAATAAGATGAAAATGAAAGATGAGGAGTTTAAAAAAGAGGATTTAGCAGCTTCATTTTTAGGGAAAGTAGTGGATATTTTATGCAAAAAAACTTTAAAAGCTGCTAAGGATAAAAATGTAAAAACTATTATTATAGCTGGAGGAGTTGCAGCAAACTCTCTTCTTAGAAGTCAACTTACAGAGGAAGCTAAAAAATTAGGAATAAGTGTATGCTATCCATCTATGAAACTTTGTACAGATAATGCAGCTATGATAGCAGAGGCAGCATATTATAAATTAAAATGTGCAAAAGATCCTAAAGATTGTTTTGCAGGGTTAGAACTTAATGGAATAGCAACATTAGAAGTTACAAAAGATATGTATTAAAAAGTATAAATATATGAAATTAAGAGGTGTGGGGAAATGAAATATTTTTTACAAGGAATTACTATGGGGCTAGCCTATGTTGCTCCCATAGGATTGCAGAATCTTTTTGTAATAAACACAGCATTGACACAAAAGAAGAGTAGAGCTTTTTTGACAGCACTGATAGTTATATTTTTTGATGTAACTTTAGCTTTAGCTTGTTTTTTTGGAATTGGTAGCATAATGGAAAAATCAAAAATTCTTGAACTAGGAATATTACTAATTGGAAGTATTATTGTAATTTACATAGGAATAGGACTTTTGAAATCAAAAGGGAGTATGGATAGTTCAACAGATGTAAATGTTCCGATATTAAAAGTTATTACTACTGCTTGTGTTGTAACTTGGTTTAATCCACAAGCAATAATAGATGGAAGTATGATGTTGGGAGCTTTTAGAGCCTCTCTTCCCAAAGATGAGGGGTTAAAGTTTATAGCTGGTGTTACTTCTGCATCTTGTTTGTGGTTTACTGGAATTACAACATTTATATCTATATTTAGTAGTAAAATTACAGAAAAATTATTACGTGGAATAAATATAGTTTGTGGAATCGTAATAATTTTTTATGGGACAAAACTTTTTTGGACATTTATTCAAATGGTTATTGAAAAGTAGAACTAATTAAAAAAATGGATTGTAAATTATTACAGTCCATTTTTTATATCTTATTTTTCTTCTAAGATTAGATTAAAATTATCTATATTTTTATCCAATCTAAAAAGATCAGTTTTAAATTTTTTGTATTTAGGGTCATTTATAGATATAAAAACTTCTTTATCCCCCTCAATATCTCTAAATTCATAATAACCATTTTCATCAGATACAACAGTAGTAATTTTATTTATATCTTCATCGTGTATTATGATAGGTATTTTTGGAAGAGCTTTTACACCGTCAGTAACAACTCCTTGAATATTGAATTTTGTTTTAGTTAAAACAATTTCTAAATTTGAAATAGATGAATTATTTTCTATTTTTCTAACACTTCCATTAGTAATAAAACCAGCTTTATTACAAATAAGAGTAACAATACCAGAACTTACCTCTTTTTTAAACATTCCAAATTCATCTGTTTTTAAATAAAAAGTTTCAGCTCCATTTTTTATAGTTACTTCAGCATCTATAACAGGATTTCTTTTTTCGTCAATCACACGTCCTCCAATATAACTAGAGATTTGATCTAAATTGATAGTTATATTATAAGGTTTTGCAGTAGAAGTAAACTCATAGATAAGAGAGTTATTTTGTTTATTTGTATATCCAAATTTCTTGCTTTTAATTTTGTAGTTTCCTTTAGGAAGATTAATTTTAAATCTTCCTAAAAAATCAGAAGTAACAGAATACCCTCTGTTTAAACTGTCTATAAATTTAATCTCAGTTCCTCCAATATGATTGTTGTCACATTTAACAATACCATTTATAACTATGGTATCTTTTTTAGAAAACTCTATATAGATTTCAGATGGAAGTTCCTTTATATTAATCTCTTTTATTATTGGAGTGTAATCACTACTTGAGAATAAAAAAGTATAAGTTTCATTTTCAAGGTTAAAATTTGCTTTAGAATTATAAAAATCAAGAGTTTTAGAGTTTTGATCATCTGATTTATAATATTTAATATTTCCATTTGGAATATTAAAATGTATGGTAAATTCTTTTGAAAAAGATAAAATTGATAAAATAAAAAAAATCAGAGCTATTCTAATTTTGTACATAAGTTCCTCCACAAAGTTGAATTAAATTTTATAAATTATTATACCATTTTTTTAATAATAAAAAAAATAAAAAGATACAGAGAAAATTTTTCAAAAATAAATTTTAGATATTTTTTTACTTTTATACAGATGATATGATATAATTCAAGTTAATTGCAAAGTAACTGTCGAGGAGGAGAATTATGGATAATAACGTTATTGATAAACCTAATGCAGCAAAGTTAAATTTTTTAAAAGCTACAGCTGAGAGAAGTTTTTATCTTGACGAATTTAAAGAAAATATAATACTTGCATTGACAGAGAAGCAAATATTATCTGGAATTATTTATCAAGAAGTAATAGAAGAGATGAAAAAAGAAACAACAGCTAAAATGAAGATGAGAAGAGATATTTCTTTAAAAGCATTTCAACCATACATAATGGCAGCTGAAAAAATTGGATTACAATATACTTTAGTTGATGCTTTAGATACTCAAGGAGATATAGGACTTGTTTTAGTATCTAAAGAGGCTTTTGATGATAATAACAGAAAGATAGTAATAGATGATTTAGAGGAAAAATTTGAAAAAGTAGGTTTGAATAAGGAGTATATAAGAAAATTAGGCTCTAAACTTTGCAAAAAACATTATAGATTACTAGTAGAAAAGATGCCTACATATAAAAATCAATTTGAAGAGCTTACTTTATTAGATAGATTATTTGGAAAAGAATGTCCAATATGTAAAAAAGAAAGGGAGAAAAACTGATGGTAGAAGCATTTAAAGTAACAGGTGGAAAAGAAATTTCTGGAGTATTAGAGGTAGAGGGAGCAAAGAATGCAGCTTTGCCAATAATGATTGCCACTCTTATTGAAAAAGGAACATATATTTTAAAAAATGTTCCAAATTTAATGGACATAAGAACTTTGGTAAAATTATTGGAAAGTTTAGGATTAAAAATTGAGAAATTAGATGATCATACATATAAGATAGTAAATGATGGATTGACAAGCTTAGTAGCAGGTTATGAACTTGTAAAGAAAATGAGAGCTTCATTTTTAGTAATGGGAGCTATGTTAGCTCACGAAAAAAGAGCTAAGGTTTCTTTGCCAGGAGGGTGTGCAATAGGGGCAAGACCAGTTGACTTACATTTAAAAGGATTTGAATCTTTAGGAGTAAAGCTAAATATAGATCACGGATATGTAGATGCAGTAGCAGATGAACTTAAGGGTGGAGTTATTGTTTTGGATTTTCCAAGTGTTGGAGCTACTGAAAATATAGTGATGGCAGCAGTTAAAGCTAAAGGAACTACTGTACTTGAAAATGCTGCAAGAGAGCCAGAAATTGAAGATCTATGTAATTTTTTAAATGATATGGGAGCAAAAATATCAGGTGTTGGAACAAGTAAATTAGTAATAGAGGGTGTTGATAAATTATATCCGTGTGAACATACAATTATTCCAGATAGAATTGTTGCAGGAACATTTATCATAGCATCAGTTATGTTTGATGGAAAAATTGAGGTTAGAGGAGTAGTTAAAGAACATATAGGAAGTTTCTTGATGAAACTAGACGAAATGGGAGTTAAATTCCAAATAGAGGGAAATAATTTAAAAGTTTTATCTAAACTTTCAGATTTAAAACCAGTAAAAGTAACAACTATGCCACACCCTGGATTCCCAACAGATTTACAATCACCAATAATGACTTTGATGTGCTTAATAAATGGAACAAGTGAAGTGAAAGAAACTGTTTTTGAAAATAGATTTATGCACGTTCCAGAGTTAAATAGAATGGGGGCTAAAATAGATATAAACAGTAACTCTGCTACAATTACAGGAGTTGAGAACTTCTCTTCTGCTGAAGTTATGGCTAGTGACTTAAGAGCTGGTGCGTGTCTAATTTTAGCAGCATTAAAAGCAGATGGAGTAAGTATTGTAAATAGAATCTATCACGTGGACAGAGGATATGAAAATTTAGAGTTGAAATTGAAAGAACTTGGTGCTGATATAGAAAGAATAAAAACTGAAATTTAAAAATTGATGGAGGGAAAATGGAGAGAATTATAGGGGTAAATCCTGTAATAGAAGTATTACAAAATAAAGAAAAAAATATAGAAAAGCTTGAAATATTTAAAGGAAATAAAGATGAAAAACTTAATAAAATAAGAAGACTTGCATCTGAAAGAAATATAAAAATATTTTATACTGAAAAAAGAATAGAAAACTCTCAAGGAGTGGCAGCTTATATAAGTGAATATGATTATTATGTAGATTTTGGAGAGTTTTTAGAAAAAATTGCTCCTATGGAAAAATCAATAGTCTTAGTTTTAGATGAGATTCAAGATCCAAGAAATTTTGGAGCATTAATAAGAAGTGCAGAAGTATTTGGAGTAAAAGGAATAATTATTCCAGAAAGAAATGCTGTAAGAATAAATGAAACTGTTGTAAAAACTTCTACTGGAGCAATAGAGTATGTTGATATTGTAAAAGTAACTAATATTTCAGAAGCTTTAAATAAACTAAAAAAATTGGATTATTGGGTTTATGGAGCAGAGGGAGAGGGAAGCAAGGATTATTCAAAGGAAAAATATCCAAGCAGAACTGTTCTTGTATTAGGAAGTGAAGGAAACGGAATTAGAAAAAAAGTTAAAGAGACGTGTGATGTCCTTATAAAAATACCTATGTATGGAAAGATAAATTCTTTAAACGTGTCAGTAGCTGGAGGAATAATTCTTTCTGAAATAGTTAAATCATTTAACTAAAAATATAAGAGAAAGTGAGCATTATGGCTATGGAATTAGTAAATGATGACATAATAAGCAAGGCACAATTAGGAGATCAAGAGGCAATAAATCTTATTTTGCAAGAGTATAAAAATTATATCTATCTAAATGTAAAAAATTATTTTATAGTTGGAGCAGAGCAAGAAGATCTTTTGCAAGAGGGAACAATTGGACTTTTAAAGGCATTAAAAGCCTATAAAAAAGGAAAATCTTCTTTTAAAACTTTTGCTATGATATGTATAAGAAGTCAGATAATAACAGCTATTAAAGCATCAAATACTCAAAAAAATACTGCTCTTAACTTAGCATCTGGAAATTGTATAGAAAATGATGGTGGAAAAGAGATTGAATACAATAAAGGACTTAAATCATATGTCAGTTATGATCCAGAAGAGATTTTTTTAACAAAAGAGAAATTAAATGATTTTAAAGCTTATGTAAATAAAAATTTTAGTTCTTTTGAAAGAGAAGTTTTTAAATATATGATAAAGGGATATTCATATAGAGAGATTGCTGAGGAGCTAAAAAAATCTCCTAAAACAATAGACAATAGTTTTCAAAGAATAAAGAGAAAAAGTGAGCTATGGCTAAATGAATATCAGGAAAATAAAATATAAAAGTTTGACTATTGTTATAGATAATTAAATATGATATAGTGAAATGTATAATTGAATTAATATAGAGGTGAGATTTTTGAGAGAATACGATTTTAAAGAAGTAGAAGCCAAGTGGCAAAGCAAATGGGAAAATGAAAACATCTTTAAAACAGAAAATAAAGTAGATGGAAAAGAAAATTATTATGTTCTTGAGATGTTACCATATCCGTCGGGAAAACTTCACGTAGGACACGCTAGAAACTATACTATTGGAGACGTTATTGCAAGATACAAAAGAATGAAAGGGTATAATGTTCTTCATCCAATGGGATGGGACTCTTTTGGATTACCAGCAGAAAATGCAGCGATTCAACACGGAGCACACCCTGCAATTTGGACAAAATCAAATATAGAAAATATGAGAAGACAATTAAAAAAATTAGGATTTTCATACGATTGGGAAAGAGAAATAGCTTCTTATACTCCAGAATATTATAGATGGAACCAATGGATATTTAAAAGATTGTATGAAAAAGGATTGATATATAAGAAAAAATCTTTAGTTAACTGGTGTCCAGAATGTAATACAGTATTAGCTAATGAACAAGTTGAAGATGGAATGTGTTGGAGACATAGCAAAACTCCAGTAGTTCAAAAAGAGTTAGAACAATGGTTCTTTAAAATAACAGATTATGCAGATGAACTTTTAGAGGGACATAAAGAGATAAAAGATGGTTGGCCAGAAAAAGTTCTTACAATGCAAAAAAACTGGATAGGAAAATCATACGGAACAGAGATAGTATTTACAGTGGCAGAAACAGGGGAAAAATTACCTATGTTTACAACTAGAATAGATACTATATTTGGAGTTTCATACTGTGTAGTAGCACCAGAACACCCAATAGTAGAAGAGATTTTAAAAGTAAATCCAGAAATAAAAACAGCAGTACAAGAGATGAAAAATACTGACTTAATAGAAAGATCGGCAGAGGGAAGAGAAAAAAGAGGAGTATTTACAGGTTGGCACGTAATAAACCCAGTGACAAAAGATAAAGTTCAACTATGGGTAGCTGACTATGTGCTTATGAACTATGGTACTGGAGCAGTAATGGCAGTTCCTACACACGATGATAGAGACTTTGCTTTTGCTAAAAAATATAACTTACCATTAAAAGTTGTAATAAATCCAGTAGATAAAGAAACAAAACAAGAAATAGCTTTAAATCCAGCAGAGATGAGTTCAGCTTTCACAGAAGTTGGAGTAATGACAAACTCTGGACAATTTAATGGAATTTCATCAAAAAAAGCTCTTACAGATATAGCTGTATTTGTTGAAGAAAATGGATATGGAAAGAGAACTGTAAAATATAGACTAAAAGATTGGGGAGTATCAAGACAAAGATATTGGGGAACACCAATTCCAGCACTATATTGTGAAAAATGTGGAACAGTTATGGAAAAAGATGAAAATTTACCAGTTATGTTACCAGAAGATGTACAATTCTCTGGAAATGGAAATCCACTTGAAACTTCTGAAAAGTTTAAACACGCAGTTTGTCCAATTTGTGGAGGACCTGCTAGAAGAGATACAGACACTATGGATACATTTGTGGATTCATCTTGGTATTTCTTAAGATATTGTGATCCTAAAAATACAGAATTACCTTTTGGAAAAGAAGCGGTAGATAGTTGGGCACCAGTAGACCAATATATAGGAGGAATTGAACACGCAGTAATGCACCTTTTATATGCTAGATTCTTCCATAAAGTATTAAGAGATTTAGGACTTCATAGTTCAAATGAACCATTTAAAAGATTGTTAACTCAAGGAATGGTTTTAGGACCATCATACTATTCAGCTAATGAAAATAAATTCCTTTTTGCAGAAGAGGTTGAAGTAAAAGGAGAAAAGGCATATTCTAAAGCAACTGGAGAAGAGTTAGCAGTAAAAGTAGAAAAAATGTCAAAATCTAAAAATAATGGTGTAGATCCAGAAGAAATGATAAATAAATATGGAGCTGACACAACAAGACTATTTATTATGTTTGCTGCTCCACCTGAAAAAGAACTAGAATGGAATGAAAATGGACTTGCAGGAGCTTACAGATTTTTAACTAAAATTTGGAGACTTGTAGTTGAACATAAAGAAAATATGGAATTTGGAGAGATTGATCTAAATGCTGTAAGTAGAGAGGACAAAGCATTAATAATCAAACTTAACCAAACTATAAAAAAAGTAACTGAATCTATAGAAGATGACTATCACTTTAACACTTCAATAGCAGCTACAATGGAGTTAATCAATGATACTCAAGACTTTAAAGTAAATGTTTTAGAAGCTGGAAAAGCTACTTCTGAATCGAAAAAAATATTTGGGGAAGTAGTTAAAAATATAGTAATTATGTTATCACCATTTACTCCACATTTCTGTGATGAGTTATGGGAAGAAATGGGAAATAAAGGATATTTATTTAACGAAGCTTGGCCACAATATAAAGAAGAATTAACAAAATCTTCAGATGTTGTAATAGCTGTACAAGTTAATGGAAAAGTTAGAGGTACAGTAGAAGTTGCAAGAGGAACAGCAAAAGAAGAAATAGAAAAATTAGCTCTTGAAATAGAAAATGTAAAAAAACATATGGAAGGAAAAACTTTAATGAAAGTTATAGTTGTTCCAGAAAAAATAATAAATATAGTTGTTAAATAAACTAGATTTTATAAGGGGGTAGTTAATGTTTTCTACCCCCTTATAAAAAAATATATAAAAAAAATAAAAAAAGTTGTTGACAGAAAATGTTAATTGTGGTAATATAA
>JAUNAY010000043.1 GCA_030527385.1 Fusobacterium sp.
GCATATAGAATGTTAAAAGAAAATATATTAAATTTGGAATTAAAACCAGGAGAGGAGATAAAAGAAAATCATCTTTCTGAAGTTTTGAAAATGAGCCGTACACCAATAAGAGAGGCTTTAATTTTATTAAAACACGAAAATTTAATAGAAACTTTTCCTCAAAGTGGGACTTTTGTATCTAAAATAGATAGAAAAAAATTTAAAAATGGGAGAATGTTAAGAGTATCTATTGAAACAAAAATTTTGGAGTTAGCTTGTAAGAATTTTCCAGAAAAATATCTTAAAAAATTGGAAGAGAATATAGGGAAACAGGAGTATATTTTAAATACAACTAGAGACTATGTGGAGTTTCATAAGTTAGACTTAGAATTTCATAAACTGATATTTGAGGGAGTGGAGTATTTAGAGTTATTTGATATTACAAATAGCAACTTTTTTGATTATTTAAGAGTAAGACAGCTTAATTCATCTAATAAAATCAAAGATGATTATGTTTTAAATGGACATAAAAAAATATATGAAATTATAAAGAATAAAACACCTGAACTTATTGAAGAAACCTTAATAAACCATTTTTCGAGATTAGAAAAGAAATTAGATTTTTTAATAGATGAATACCCATATTTTTTTAAATAAAATTAAATAGAAAAGATAAAAAGAAAGATATTTTTTATTATATCTTTCTTTTTTTGATGTTTTGAAACCATAAAAAAAATATATACAAGAAAAAATTTTTATAATATAATATTAATGCGAAAAATTTATATAAATAAATGGAGGGAAAATAGTGAAACTAACTCTTAGAGAAAAAGAAAAACTTCTTATAGTTGTAGCTGCTGAAGTAGCAAGAAGAAGAAAAAATAAAGGTTTAAAACTTAACTATCCTGAAGCTATTGCATTAATTACTGATGAATTAATGGAAGGAGCTAGAGAGGGAAAAAGTGTTGAAGAATTAATGAGCTTTGGAAGAACTATTCTTACTAGAGATGATGTTATGGAGGGAGTTCCAGAAATGATTGAAACTGTACAAGTTGAAGCAACTTTCCCAGATGGAACAAAACTTGTAAGTGTTAAGGATCCGATAGAATAGTTTTAATAAATGGGAGGAAAAATGAAACCTGGAGAGTACATTTTAAGAAAAGATAAAATAGTTTGTAATGCTGGAAAAGAAGCGATTACATTAAGAGTTATAAACAGAGGAGATAGAGCTATACAAGTGGGATCACACTTTCACTTTTATGAAGTAAACCCTACTCTTGAATTTGATAGAGCAAAAGCTTATGGAAAAAGATTGGATATAGCTGCTGGAACTGCTGTAAGATTTGAGCCTGGAGATGAAAAAGAGGTTAGACTTATAGATATAGCTGGAAATAGAAAAGTATACGGACTAAATGATAAAGTAAACGGAGCTTTAGACTAGGGAGGAAAAATGAGCTTTGAGATTGGAAGAAAACAATACGCTTCTATGTATGGACCAACTACTGGAGACAGTATAAGGCTTGCAGATACGGAGCTTTTTATTAGAATAGAAAAAGATTACACTACATATGGAGAAGAGTGTAAATTTGGTGGTGGAAAATCACTAAGAGCAGGAATGGGACTTAATCCTGTTGAGATGAGAGACAATGAAAAGGTAGTAGATACAATTATAACAAATGCAATTATACTTGATTATACAGGTATCTATAAAGCTGATATAGGTATTAAAGATGGAAAAATTAAATTTATAGGTAAGGGTGGAAACCCAGATATGATGGACAATGTAGATTTTATTGTTTCAGCTAGCACAGAGGTTATTGCTGGAGAGGGAACAATAGTTACTGCAGGTGGAATAGACACTCACGTTCACTACATTACACCTGAAATAGTTGAAACTGCTCTTAGTGGAGGACTTACTACTCTTATAGGTGGAGGAACAGGACCAGCAGAGGGAACAAAGGCAGTAACTTCAACTCCTGGAGCTTGGCATATTCATAGAATGCTTGAATCAGCAGAGGGATTCCCTATTAACTTCGGTTTCTTTGGAAAGGGAAGTGGGGCAGTAAAAGGACCTAACGAGGAGCAAATAGAAGCAGGAGCTATCGGGTTAAAAGTTCACGAGGACTGGGGAGCTACAAGATCAGCTATTGATAATGCTTTAAAATGTGCTGATGAATATGATGTACAAGTGGCACTACACTCTGACACACTTAATGAGTTTGGATTTGTAGAAGACACTATCGATGCTATAAAAGATAGAGTTATTCATACATTCCATACAGAGGGAGCAGGGGGAGGACACGCACCTGACATCGTTAGAATGGCATCATTTAACAATGTTTTACCAGCTTCAACAAACCCTACAAAGCCTTTTACAGTAAATACAATAGCTGAACATTTAGATATGCTTATGGTTTGCCATCACCTAGACCCTAAAGTACCTGAAGATTTAGCATTTGCTGATTCAAGAATCAGAGAGCAAACAATAGCTGCTGAAGATATACTTCAAGATATGGGAGCTTTGAGTATTATGAGTTCTGACGCTCTTGCAATGGGAAGAATTGGAGAGGTAGTAATGAGAACTTGGCAAACTGCTCACAAAATGAAGCTACAAAGAGGTATACTTGAGGGAGATGAGGAGTATTCAGATAACAATAGAGTTAAGAGATATATTGCTAAATATACAATCAACCCAGCTTTAGCTCACGGAATTTCTGAATATGTAGGTTCTATTGAAGTAGGAAAATATGCAGATCTTGTTATTTGGGAGCCAGCTTTCTTTGGAGTTAAACCTAAAATGGTAGTTAAATGTGGAATGGTAGCTCAAGCAGTTGTTGGAGATGCCAATGCAACAATACCTACTCCTGAGCCAATGATTATGAGAAATCAATTTGGAGGGTATGGAAAAGCTATTGGAAGTACATCTATAACATTTGTGTCAACTTTTGCTTATGAACACGGAATAAAAGAGGAATTAGGACTAAATAAAATAGTTTTACCTGTTAGAGGACATAGAACATTAACTAAAAAGGATATGAAATTAAATAATGCCACTCCAAATATCACAGTGGATCCTCAAACATATGATGTAAGAGTAGATGGAGAGCTTATAACTTGTGAACCATTAAAAGAGTTACCAATGGCACAAAAATATTTCTTATTCTAATTGTAGGAGTGTGAAAAAATGATATTAGATAAAATACTTGGGAATATAAAAGATATGGAAAAAATAGATTGCCACGTAGAAAGAGTCTATTTAGAGAGTGATGAGCTTTTAAAAAGAGTTTTAAGAGTTACATCAGATCACGGACACGAGTATGGAATCTCTCTTCCAAAAGGTAGTGAGATGAGAGATGGAGATATACTATTTAATGATGGTCATAATATGGTAGTAATATCTGTAAAAGAGGACGATGTAATTGTTATCTCTCCTAGAGATATAAATGAAATGGGAGAGGTAGCACATAACCTTGGAAATAAACATCTTCCTGTACAAATTGAAGATGGAAAGATAATAATTCAATATGATTATTTAGTTGAAAAATTCTTACAAGATTTAGGAGTTAATTTTGCAAGAAAAAATATGAAGTTAAAGCAGGCATTTAGATATGTTGACCATAGCCACTAATATGAAAATTTTAAATGTTATGCAGATTTGTGACTCTAACTTTCCAGTGGGATCTTTTAATCACTCTTTTGGTATGGAAACATATTTAAGAGATGGAGATATTAAAGATACACAAACGTTAAAAGTTTGGTTACTTGCATATCTTAAATATCAATTTATATATGCTGATGGTTTTGCTATAAGATTAGTTTATGAAAAGTTAAAATCTAATAGTATAGAAGATATTTGGGAAATAGATAGAAAGATAACTGTGCAAAATATCTCTAAAGAGAGTAGAGACGGGGCAAAACTAGTTGGGCAAAGAATGGTTAAAACTTATTTAGAACTTTATGATATACATCTTTTAAAGGAGTATGGAGAAAGAATAAGAAAAAAACAATCTTTTGGACACCCAAGCATTGCCACAGCTATTTTATTAAACTATCTGGGTATATCTTTAGAAGATGCTATCTTATACTATATGTATAGCTCAATATCAACACTTATTCAAAATGGAGTGAGAGCTATACCTCTAGGGCAAAAAGATGGACTTTTACTTATGCAAGAGTTCTTCCCTATATTTGAAAAATTATTAAATGAAATTCTTAATTTAGGAGAAGAGGACTTTGGACTTACAGTGCCAGGGTTAGAGATTTCACAGATAAATCACGAGGAATTAATATTTAGACTTTTTATGTCTTAAAATTTTCCTCTGCTCCTCTAAATAGAATAAATAGTTAGAAGTGGAGAAAATTGATAAAAATATAAAGGAGAGAGTAGAATGGAACCAGTAATAATCGGTGTTGGTGGACCAGTAGGATCTGGAAAAACTCTTCTTATAGAAAGAGTTACTAGAGCGATGGCAAATGATTATAAAATAGCCGTTATAACTAATGATATATATACAAAAGAGGACGCTATGTTTATGGTAAAAAATTCAGTTTTACCAGAGGATAGAATCATAGGTGTTGAGACTGGAGGGTGTCCACACACAGCTATAAGAGAGGACGCCTCTATGAACTTTGCTGCAATAGATGAATTAAAAAGTAGATTTGATGACTTAGATATAATCTTTCTTGAAAGTGGTGGAGATAATCTAGCTGCAACTTTCAGTCCAGATTTGGTTGATTTTTCTATATATATAATTGACGTGGCACAAGGAGAGAAAATTCCTAGAAAAGCTGGGCAAGGAATGATAAAAAGTGATATGTTTATTATAAACAAGATAGACTTAGCACCATATGTAGGAGCTAACCTTGATGTAATGAGAGAAGACACTAAGGTATTTAGAAAAGAGAAAGACTTTATATTTACAAATCTTAAAACAGATGAGGGAGTAAATAGAGTTATTGATTGGATAAAATCTAATTGTCTTTTAGAGGGGCTTAAATAGATGAGAGAAAAAATCACGATAGATGATTTAGGAAAAAATAATCTTGCTGGGTATACTGAACTTATTTTGCAAAAAACACCTAGAAGAACAAGTGCAAAGAAAAGTTATACAGTTGGTGCAGCAAAGGTGTCTCCAGCTATATATTTAGATGATGACAGTATTCCGTGTTATTATCTTATACAACTAGGTGGAGGATATATTGAGGGAGAATATTATGAGAATAATATAAAACTTGAGGAGGAAAGTCAAGCTATATTGACTACTCAAGCTTCTAGCAAAATATATAAAAGCGAAAATGGTATACCCTCAAAACAATATACAAACTTACAACTTGAAAAAAATAGTAAACTTGAATTTATAAATGATAGTGTAATACTATATAAAGATGCAGTATATGAGCAAACTACTGATATTTATCTAAATGAGGAAAGTAGTTTAATATATTCTGATGGTATTACTGCTGGTTGGTCGCCAGATGGAAAACTCTTTCAATACACTAGTGCAAGACTAAAAACAAATATATATCTTGATGGTGAACTTATATATTTAGATAATTTAAAAATTACTCCAAAAGATTATGATGTGCAAAGTTTTGGTATTCTTGAGGGATATAAAAATTTTGGAACAATGTTAGTTATAGATAAGAGAATAGATAAAGAGCTTATAAAAAGATTGAGAGAGGAAACAAGAAAATTAGATCTTGATGTTAAGTTTGGAATCTCTTTGCTTGAAAAAAATGGGTTTGTTGTTAGAGTACTTGGAAATCTTACTCAAGATATTCAAAAGGTTATAAATAGAGTTCATACTATTTTAAGAAAAGAGTTTTATGAGTTTGAAGAACTAGATTTAAGAAAATATTGATATTACTAGAAAGGCTGTTACTAATAAATATATTTTTTATTGGTAACAGCTATTTAAAATTAAAAAATAAATTTTAAAAGGAGAAAAGGGAAAGTGATAAATTTAAAAAAATTGATAGTTGGTAGTATGCTTGTGTGTTCGACTGCTTTTGCATATGAGCCAATAAAATATACATTTGATGATGGAGTATATAAAAAAGAGATAACTGTAACTAAGTCTCCAGAAAAAGTAGTTACTTTAGCTCAATTTATGACAGAGACTTTTTTAGCTCTTGGGCTTGAAGATAAGATGACTGGAACAGCTCTTTTAAATGAGGAGATTTTACCAGAATATAAAGAAGCTTATGAGAAAATTCCAGAACTTCAACTTGGTGAGGGGCAACACTCAATTTCAAAAGAGTCTTTTATAGCAACAGGTGTTGATTTTGTAACTGGTTGGGAACAATCAATAAGCGAGGAATCAACTGGTTCATTAGATGAGCTAGAAGCAAGAGGAATAACTCCATTTATATCTAGTGGACTTGAGCCAGATGCCACTATTGAAAATGTATATAGTGATTTTAAATTGCTAGGAAAAATATTTGAAGTTCCAGAAAGAGCTGATAAAGTTGTGGCTAAGATGCAACAAGAGGTTAAATCTATAACTGATAAGACACAAAATATAAAAGATGAAGACAAGCCAAGAGTACTTATTTATGACTCTGGAGAAAGCGAAGCATTTGTAGGTGGATCAGGACTACCAAACAATCTTATAGAACTTGCTGGTGGTAAAAATATATATAAAGATTTAGGACAAGACTATGCTACTGTTTCTTTTGAAGATATAGTTGAAAAAAATCCAGAAGTTATTGTAGTAACTGAATATTATGCTGGTATCACAGGAGATGAAAAAATAACTTTCTTAAAAAATAATCCTGGCTTAAAAGATATAGATGCTATAAAAAATAATAGAATATATAAGATAGGGCTTATTGATCTTGCACCAGGAGTAAGAAACTCAAAAGCAGTTGGAAAACTATATAATATATTTTATGGAACTGAAAAGTAATGATTATTAAAATAAAGGATAAAAATTATCAATTCTTATTTTTAATTTTATTGTTTTTACTGGTTATGAGTATAGTGGTGGCAGTATCATTTGGAAGCAGTTATATATCAATTAAATCTGTATATCAATTTTTAATAAATAAATTTACACATAAAGAGATTTTTGCTCCACTTTGGAAAAAGAATATAGAAGCTATTATTTGGGAAATAAGAGTACCAAGAGTTTTACTTTCAGCTATAACTGGTGGGGGACTTGCACTTTCTGGGGTTCTTATGCAATGTATTACAAAAAATCCTATTGCTGATCCATATATATTGGGAATATCATCAGGTGCATCAGCTGGAGCTGTATCGGTAATTATTTTTGGTGGTGTAACAATGGGAATATTTAGCATTACTGGAGGGGCATTTATAGGTGCAATTCTTTGTAGTGTAATAGTTTTTATTATTGGGACTGAAAATGGTAAAAATATTTCGACTGTGAGGCTTATTTTGACAGGACTTGCAGTTTCTACTATATTTTCATCAATAACTAATATGTTAGTTTATTCTGCTAAAAATTCAAATCAAGTTAGATCTGCTGTATTTTGGAGTATGGGAAGCTTGGGAAGAGCAAAATGGGGAGAGTTATTTGTCCCATTTTTAGCTCTTGTTATTGTTTTTACAATCTCTCTGCTCCTAGCAAAATCTTTAGATATTTTACTATTAGGAGATAATACAGCAAAAATGGTGGGAATGAATGTAGGAGAAATAAAAACCATTATTATTATCTCCTCTACTATATTAATATCTATATTAGTCTCACTTACAGGTTCGATTGGGTTTATTGGGCTGATAGTTCCACATATATGTAGATACTTTTGTGGAAGTTCACATAAAAAACTTCTTATTCTTTCAGTTATGGTTGGGGCAATATTCTTAATAATCTGTGATACAATAGCTCGTACAATATTCCCTCCAAGAGATATTCCAATAGGAATAATAACATCTATTATAGGTGGACCATTCTTTTTATTTATGATAGGAATAAATAGTTATACTTTTGGAGGTAAAAAATAGTGTTAGAGATTAAAAACCTTTCTTATAAAATAAAGGATAAAACAATTTTGGACAATATCTCGATAAAATTTCCAGAAAGAAAGTTTATAGGAATAATCGGGGCTAATGGTGCAGGAAAATCAACACTTTTAAAGAATATATATGGTATTTTAAATCCAACTAGTGGAGATATTATCATAGATAATCAAAATATAAAAGATATGAATGGACGAGAGAGAGCAAAAAAAATAGCTGTTTTAGCCCAAGAGGATAGAGAGCAGTTTGATTTTAAGATAGAGGAAATAGTTGAGATGGGGAGATACCCATATAAATCTATTTTTGAAAATTATTCTAAAAAGGATAAGGAGATTGCTATAAATAGATTAAAAGAGGTTGGAATGGAAAAATATATAGGTAGAAATTTTAAAGAGCTATCTGGAGGAGAAAAACAAAGAGTTTTGATAGCTCGGGCATTAGCACAAGATACTCCAATACTTATATTGGACGAGCCGACTAATCACTTAGATATAGGTTATCAGCTTCAACTTCTACACCTAATAAAACATTTGGATAAAAGTGTAATTTCAGCCTTGCACGATCTTAATGTGGCCAGTATATTTTGTGATTATATCTATATATTAAAAGATGGAAAACTTGTTAAAGAGGGAACTCCAGAAGAAGTATTAAATAAAGAGATTTTAAAAGAGATCTTTAATATTGAATGTTATATCGGAAAAAACCCAATTAATAATAAGGTACAAATATCTTATACTACTAGTCATTATCATATAAATGGAATTGGTGCAGATCATTTCCACGAAGATAAATTTACTGGAATACACACACATATAGTAAAAAAACAAGAGGGGTAAAATCCTCTTGTTTTTATCTTGCTAATTTTTTTAAAGCTTTTAACATCTCTTTGTCTTTTTGAATTTTACTAAACTTGCTAATTAACCAGTTAAACTCTTGTTCTGTAATATTAAGCTCTTTTTTTAGATAGTTTTCTAATATTTCAACCTCTTGAGGTAAAAGAGTAGGCTTAGTTGAGTTGTTTATCTCTTGAACAGTTCCAGCCCCTTCAAAGTAAAGAATTAATTTTTTCCAGTTAGAAAAAAGATCTGTCTTTCTAAGTAGCATAACAGCTTTATAATCTAACTCTGGAATCTCTTTGTACCCTTTTCTTTTTAAGAAAGTTTGAATTTCATCATCTTTCTTAGTATCTATTAAAACCTCTCCAGCTTTCTTACTATTCATTATCTTAGGCAATCTTTTATCTTTCCCTTTAGTTCTTAAATACTTAGAAAGTGGTATAGTTTTTACCTCATTAAAAAACTCTATTACAAACTCATTAAAAGTTTTTCCCTCTGGAATTTGATTGTTTTCAATAATTTCTATCATTTCATCAATTTTTTTAAAATCTACCATTCTACTATTCTCCCCTATCTATGTTAATGATTCTATTATAACATTAATAAAAAGAATTTTAAACTAAAAATTTGAAAGTTAATTAATAATATGTTAGTATTGATATATAGAAAATTGGTTAATCATTGGAGGAAATAATAAAAATGAGATTGGATAAATTTTTGACAGAGT
>JAUNAY010000044.1 GCA_030527385.1 Fusobacterium sp.
ACTTAAAATATCTGGTTTTTCTATTTCAAAGCTAGGTGAATCTATAACTTCCACTGGATTATTTTTTATATAACCATTCTTTAATAAAAATTTAAAAAACGATCTTAAAGATGAAAGTTTTCTATTTAAAGATCTTTTTCCTACA
Source organism: Fusobacterium sp. (assembly GCA_030527385.1). GTDB lineage: Bacteria > Fusobacteriota > Fusobacteriia > Fusobacteriales > Fusobacteriaceae > Fusobacterium_A. Next base: position 146 of record JAUNAY010000044.1, read on the forward strand.
TTATTATCCTGTAAAGATATTAAAAATCCTCTAAGCATAACTGAAGTTATTTCCATTACATCTGTTATTTTTTCTATTTCTTTTAAATAAACAGACAGTTGAGATAGATCTTTTCTTATAGACTTTACTGTATTAAGACTTTTATTTTCTCCAAACTCTATAACATACAAAAAATCTTTTATATATTTGTCTATATTCTCTATCTTTTCCATTTCCTCACTTTCACCTTTCTTTAGTATCTAAATTAATCTAATTCTCCAAGTTTTGTGTCTAAATAATCTAAAGCTATTTTTGAGATAGTATTATATCTCTCTTTTTTATCTCTTATTCTAACTCCATCTAACGATCTTATTATTCCAAAGTTTGGTCCCATTGGTTGAAAATTCTTCTTTTCTTCAGTAACATATTTTATCATAGCACCTATTGCGCTTCTGTCATCTAAGATAAAACTATCTTTTCCTAATATTCTATGAGCTATATTTATAGCTGCCATTGCTCCAGTAGCTATTGATGAAACATATCCTTCGCTCCCTGTAATTTGTCCAGCAAAATATATATTTTCTTTTGTCTTTAATTTTAAAGTTTCATCTAAAAGTTTTGAAGAATTAATAAAGGTATTTCTGTGCATAACACCATATCTTATAAATTCTGCATTTTCAAGCCCCGGTATCATTGTAAATACTCTTTTTTGTTCTCCCCATTTTAAATTTGTTTGAAATCCTACAATATTATATAATTTTCCCTCTTTATCATCTTGTCTTAATTGAACAACTGCGTAATCCATCTTATCTGTATTAGGATTTATAAGTCCCTTTGGTTTAAGAGGACCAAAAATTAAAGTTCTTTCTCCTGTCATAGCTATTCTTTCTACTGGCATACAAGCTTCAAATAACTTTTCCTCTTCAAATGTTTTTAACGGTACTCTTTCAGCCGTAATTAAAGCATTATAAAAAGCATAATACTCCTCTTTATTCATAGGACAATTTATATACTCTCCCTCACCTTTACCATAACGTGATTGTCTATACGCTTTTGTCATATCTATTGATTCAAGTGTCACAATAGGAGCTGCAGCATCATAAAAATATAGATGATCACTATGAGTTAATTCCCCTATTTTTTTTGAAAGAGTTTCTGATGTCAATGGACCAGAAGCTAATAGTACTATTTTATCTTCTGGTATTTCTGTAAACTCTTCTTCTATTATTTCAACATTTTTCATATTTTTTAAATATTCTGTAATTTCTATTGAAAATCCATCTCTATCAACAGCCAATGCTTGTCCTGCTGGAACTCTATTTTTATCAGCTATCTTTATTAATAACGAATCTAATCTTCTTAGTTCCTCTTTCATAAGTCCAGAAGCATTAGCAAGATTATCTCCTCCAAGTGAGTTACTACATACTAACTCTGCATAATATGGTTTTTTATGTGCTTCTGTCATCTTTTTCGATTTCATTTCATAAAGTTTTACTTTTATTCCTCTTTTTGCTAATTGATATGCTGCTTCACAACCTGCTAAACCAGCTCCTACTACTATTACTTCTTTATTTATCATTACTTCTCCTTGTTTCTAAACTCAAAGAGCTCACCCCTAGAGGTGAGTCCTTATTATTTTTCTATTTTCTTTATATTTTTACACTCTGGGTATCCTGTACAAGCTAAGAATTTTCCCCATCTTCCTCTACTAATTTTAAATGGACGTCCACATTTTTCACATTTTCCTGCAGCTTTTAAAATTCTTTCCTCTTCATCTTGAATTTTTTTCAATTCTGTATTAATCTGCATTACTCCATTTTTTTCTTCTATCTTATCTGTTGCTAACATCTTTCTAATCTCTGGTGGTAAAGGAAGTCTATCATTGTCTTCTGCAAAGTTTTCACTTTCTAAATAACTTCCAAATCTTCCTGTTTTTAAAAGATATTTTGCTCCTGTTGAAGTTAAAACATCTGTTTCCTTCCCTTTTTTCGCTCTAACAATCTCTTCTACTTTTTCTTTAACAAATATTTTACCATTTTGTATCTCTTCTGGTGGAATTTCAATTCCTTTTAAAGATATTCTTTCCTTGCAACCATCTTCTTCATTAGGACAAGCTAAATATCTTCCAAATCTTCCTGTTTTTAATATCATATTTCCTTTACCACAAGAACAAGGAACATCAGATTCAATAATTCTTGACATCTCTTCTTCTACTTTTACCTTAAATTTATCTATATAGTATTTTAAATCTTTATAGAAAACAGAAAGTAAAGAGATCCAATCCTTTTCTCCCTCTGCTACCTCATCTAGTTCATTCTCTAATTCTGCTGTAAATTTTATATTCATTATATTAGGGAAATTCTCATCTAATTTAGTCTTAATCTCATATCCTAAAGATGTCGGAACAAAACTTTTCCCCTCAAGAGCAACATACTCTCTTTTTTTCAATGTTTCTATAATTGTTGCATATGTTGACGGTCTACCAATTCCCTCTGCTTCTAATTTTTTTACTAAAGATGATTCTGTAAATCTTGAAGGTGGTTTAGTATAGTCTTCTTTTATCAATAATTTTTCTAATTTTAATTTATCTCCAATTTTTATTTCTGGAAACTCTCCTAATGGTAAATCTTCCTCTTCTTTAAATATCTTATAGTATCCATCAAAAATAATCTTATTGATAGTTCCTCTAAAATCAAATTTATCATAATTACACACAAGCTCAAATTGCTCATATTTCATAGGAGCTAATTGAGAAATTATAAATCTCTCCCATATAAGTTTATATAATTTTTGTTGATCCTTATCTAAAGTATTTTTTAAACTATCTGGAGTTAAATTTATATCAGTAGGTCTAATTGCTTCGTGGGCATCTTGAATTTTTTGCTTACTCTTAGTTGTTTTTTTAACTCCTAAATACTCTTTTCCAAAATTTTCAAGAATATAATTTTTTGCCATCTCTACTGCATCATCTGATATTCTTGTAGAGTCTGTTCTCATATAAGTAATAAGTCCTTTATGATTTCCATCAATATCAATTCCCTCATAAAGTCCTTGTGCTATTCTCATAGTTTTTGAAGCTGAAAAACCAAGATATGAAGATGCTAATTGTTGCAAAGTACTTGTTTTTAGTGGCAAAGGTGAATTTTTACTTTTCTTTGAAACCTTAGCTTCAATTACTTCAAAATCTTCCTTTTCCACTTTTTTTATATCTTCAACTATTTGTGGGTCTGTCAATTTATCTATTTTCTTATTTTCTACTTTATATAGAGATAATTTTAATTTATTTTTAAACTCCCCTTTAACTTCCCAAAACTTTACAGGAACAAACTTCTTTATCTCATCTTCAAGATCACAAATTAATTTTAAAGCTACTGATTGAACTCTTCCTGCACTTGTATTTGATGATATACTCTTCCATAAAAGAGAACTTATTCCATATCCAACTAGTCTATCTAGTATTCTCCTTGCTTGTTGGGCATTTACTTTGTCCATATCTATTTTTCTTGGATGTGTTATAGAATCCTTTATAGCTGTTTCTGTTATTTCATTAAATTCTATTCTATTGGGATCATCTTCAGAAAGTTTTAAAGCATAAGCTATATGCCAAGCTATTGCTTCTCCCTCTCTATCAGGGTCAGATGCTAAAAATACTTTGTCAGATTTTTTTGCCATATCTTTTAATTTTTTTATTACTTCCCCTTTTCCTTTAATAGTAGAATATGAAGGCTTAAAATTATTATCCACATCTACACCTAATTTACTCTTAGGCAAATCCCTAACGTGTCCAAACGATGCTATAACATGAAAGTCCTTTCCAAGTATTTTTTCTATTGTTTTAGCCTTAGCTGGAGATTCAACTATTACTAAATTTTTCTTACCCAAAGCTCTTCACCTCTATTTACGTTTTCATTATGTTATATTAGTTCCGTTTCATTTTACTAAATAATGTGAAAAAAAGCAACAATCATTTATTTATTCTCTCTTCCTATACTTTCCACCAGCAACACTTACCACAACTTTTTTTAATTCCAATCCCATTAAAATTGCTAACGCTTCTCCTGCCTTTATAGAAGTTTTTACTATTATTTCATCTAGTGTCAACTCTTTATTTAAGACATTATATATTTTTTCTTCCAATGAAGTTAAATTAAGTTTCGGTTTTGCTGTCTCCTGTTTTTCCCAACCATATTCTGACAAAATATCAGCAACATTTAGCACCAATTTTGCTTGAGAATTTTTAATCAAATCATTACAACCCTCAGAAGCTGGAGAAAATATATCTCCTGGAACTGCAAATACATCTCTTCCCTCTTCTAATGCTAACCCTGCTGTTATTAAACTTCCCCCTTTTTTATAACTTTCAACAACTAAAATTCCTCTTGATATTCCAGCTATTATTCTATTTCTTCTTGGAAAATTATAATTTATTGGTTCAGTTCCTAGAGGATATTCACTCAAAATTAATCCTTTTTTCTCTATCTCTTTCCATAAAATTTTATTTTCTCTAGGGTAGATTACATCTAATCCACTTCCTACTACTGCTATTGTTTTTCCACCTCTTTCTAAGCTCTTTTTATGACATATACTATCTATTCCTAAAGCTAATCCACTAGCAGTAACTATTTTGTTTTCTACAAGCTCCTGTGAAAATTTTTCACACGCCACTCTACCATAAGTTGTAACTTTTCTTGTCCCAACTACTCCTATTATTCTTTTTTTCAAAAGTGATATATCCCCTTTATAAAATAAAAATACTGGAGGTTGATTAATATTTTTTAAAGTTTCTGGATATTCAGAACTATTATAACTTAAAATTTTAATCTCTTTCTCTTCTAATTTTTTTATCACTTCATCTATCGAAAGATTTTTAGATTCAACTATCTTTTTATATTCACTCTCTTTTATTTGAAATTTACTTAAATAGTAATAAGCATCAAAATTAAAAATATCACTATAATTTTGAAAATTTTCCATTAATTTTCTAATAACAGAATCTCTTACCCCAGATATTCTTAATTTATACCATTCCAAAAAATCATCTCCTATTTTACTTTACCATAAACTTTTGACAAAAGCTCTCTCAAAATTTTTGAATTTGGAAATGTTGCTCTTCCTTGTTCAAGTATAGTTTTAGCTTCGGCATATCTATCTGTCGCCATATATATATCCCCTATTCCAGCATATACATATTCATCTTTTTTATACTCTAAGTACTCTCTAAAATCACTTATAGCACTATCATAGTTTTTTAAATTTCTATTTGCTATCCCTCTTCCTAAATATGCTTCATAAAAACTAGGATTTATATCCAATACTTCGTTATATTTTGAAATAGCTTCCTGATTTTTTCCTAAAAATCTAAGAGAAGTAGCCGATCCAAAAAGATTTCTAATATCTTTGTTATCCATAGAAAAAATTTTTTCAGCTCTCTCAAGTTGGTTCATTCTAAAATATTGATCTCCTAATTGAAATATAACATTGCTATTTCTATTTGTAGATTCTATATACTCATTTAAAGCTATTTCATACTGAGTATTTAATTTCTTTAATCTATTTCTGTCTCTCTCATTATTCATTTGCTCATCTAATCTTTTTAAAGTTTCACTACGATATTCATATATTGGAGCTGGCTCTCCCATAACTAACACAGTTGTTGCTAAAAACATTAATGTTCCTATAAAGATTTTTCCTATTTTTTTCATTCTATAATCTCCTTTACTACTCCCTTTATAACTCCATCTGTTAATTTGATATTTATCTCATCATCTATCTCTATATCTTTTATACTTTTGACACTTACACTATCTTTAGTGACAACACTATACCCCCTTTTCAAAATCTCTAATGGATTTAAACTTATTATTTTGTTAAGTCTTTTTTCTAAAATATTTCTCAAATTATCTGTTTGATATTGAAAAGCTTTTTTTAATTTTTCTTCTAACTCTATTAATTTTTGTTCTCTATTTTCAATCTCTCTGGAAAAATTTTTTATATAATAACTATTTTCTCTTTTTTCTAGCTCTTTTTTCAATATTTCTATTTGATTTTTTATTATTGAATTTATATATCTTTTTCTATCTTCTAAACCATCTAAAATCTTAATTCTCTCTGGAACAGAAAGTTCTACTGCTTGAGTTGGAGTTGCTGCTCTTGCATCTGCTGTTAAATCACTCAAAAGATTATCTATTTCGTGCCCTACTGCTGATATAATTGGCTTCTTAGAATTAAAAAATGCAAGTGCTACATCTCTATCATTAAATGCCCAAAGATCTTCTATGCTTCCTCCTCCCCGTCCAGCTATAATTAAATCTATCTCTTCAATCTTATTTAAAGTTTCAATCCCCTTTATTATCTCAGCCTCTGCTCCTACACCTTGAACCTTAGCTGGATAAGCATAAACATTTATTGTATTATCTCTTTTTTTTATAGTTTTTATTATATCCTGTATTGCTGCCCCTGTATATGCAGTTACAACCCCTATATTTTTAGGATATTTTGGCAACTGTTTTTTATATTTTAAATCAAAATATCCCGCTTCTGCCATCTCTTTTTTTAATTTTTCTAACTTAACAAACAACTCCCCAAGTTCATTCTTTTTTTCTATGTGCCTTACTAATATTTGAAAATCTCCTCTATTCTCATAAAAGCCTACATCTCCAAATATCTTTACTGAATCTCCATCTTTTAAATCTTCAGCTATTTTTTTAAATTTATATTTAAAAGCTACGCATTTTATCTGTGCTTCTTTATCTTTTAAGTTAAAATAAAGATGCCCACTTTTATAATAAGTTACTCCTGATAACTCTCCCTCTAAAAAGAACTCTCTCAAATCACTATTTTGTTCAAGATAATCTTTAACTTTTCTATTAAATTCACTCACTGTATAAGTTCTCTCTTCAAACATCTATCTTTTCTCCTTAAAACTCAAGCAATAATTTCTTCAATCTGTTCATCTCATCTCTTTTTACTATTGCTGTTTCAAAATCTAACTCTTTTGAAAGTTGAACAATCTCTTTTTGTAATTTTGCGATCTCTTTTTCTATATCTTTTACTGATGTAAAACTTTTTTTAGCTTTACTTTCTTGCTCTTCAGGTAAACCATAATCTAAGTTTACTAACTCTTCACTTATCTCTTTAATTATATTTTTAGGATCTATTCCGTGAGAAATATTATATCTATTTTGAATTTCTCTTCTTCTAGCTGTTTCTGTAATAGCCTCTTGCATTGAATCTGTAATCATATCTCCATATAGAATTACTCTTCCCTCTACATTTCTTGCGGCTCTTCCAATAGTTTGAACAAGTGATCTTCTGCTTCTTAAAAATCCCTCTTTATCTGCTTCTAAAATTGCCACAAGAGAAACTTCTGGTATATCAAGTCCCTCTCTTAAAAGGTTTATTCCTACTAAAACATCAAACTCTCCCTTTCTAAGTCCAGTTATGATCTCAACTCTCTCTAAAGTATCTATATCAGAGTGCATATATTTTACCTTCACACCCAATTCTAAATAATATTCAGTCAATTCTTCTGCCATTTTTTTAGTTAATGTTGTAACCAATACTCTCTCTTTTTTTTCAGCTCTTTTTCTAATCTCTTCTAACAAATCATCAACTTGATTAGTAGTAGGTCTCACTTCTATCTCTGGATCAAGTATTCCAGTAGGTCTTATAAGTTGTTCTGCCATTATTCCCCCAGAACTTTCTATCTCAAAATCTCCTGGAGTAGCTGAAACAAATACTGTTTGTTTAGACAACTTCCTAAACTCTTCAAATTTTAAAGGTCTATTATCTAAGGCAGCTTTTAACCTAAATCCATTTTCTACTAGAGCTGTTTTTCTTGCTCTATCTCCATTATACATTCCTCTTATTTGAGGAATAGTTATATGTGATTCATCTATGAAAATTAAAAAATCATCTGGAAAATACTCTAATAAAGTATCTGGAGTCTCTCCTGGCTTTTTCCCCGAAAGATACCTTGAATAGTTTTCTATTCCTTTACAATGTCCTATCTCTCTTATCATCTCTATGTCATAATCTGTTCTTTGCTTTAATCTTTGAGCTTCCAAAAGTTTTCCTTTTTTCTCAAACTCCTCAACTTCTAATTTCATATCCTTTTGAATCTCTTTTATAATTTTTTCATTGTCTCCATCTGCTGTTAAATATTGAGTTGCTGGATATATCATTATTCTTTCTAAATTTTTTCTTATCTTCTGTCCAGTTAAAGTATTAATCTCTGAAATTTCTTCTAAATCATCTCCCCAATACTCTAACCTATACCCTGTTTCCATATATGATGGATATATATCAATTACATCACCTTTTATTCTAAATTTTCCTCTTTCAAATGCTATATCATTTCTCTCATATCTAATGCTTACTAATCTTTCTATCAATTCTTTTCTATCAATACCTGTTTTTCTATCTATTGGTATAGTCATCTTTTTATAAGTTTCAGCAGAACCTAATCCATAGATAGCTGATACCGAAGCTACTATTATTACATCTCTTCTATTTATTAAAGCCGCTGTTGCTGCGTGTCTTAATTTTTCTATTTCATCATTTATTGAAGAATCTTTCTCTATATATGTGTCAGTAGTAACTATATAAGCTTCTGGTTGATAATAGTCATAGTAAGAAACAAAATATTCTACAGCATTTTCTGGAAAAAATTTTTTATACTCTGCATATAACTGTGCAGCTAATGTTTTATTAGGAGCCAAAATCAAAGATGGTCTTTGAGTTTTTTCTATTACATTAGCTATTGTAAAAGTTTTTCCTGATCCTGTCACTCCTAAAAGCACTTGATCCTTTACCCCATTTTTTATATTTTCACTTAATTCTCTTATCGCTTCTGGTTGATCTCCAGTAGGAGTATAGTTTGAATGTATTTTAAACATATAAGCCTCCACTTCTATTTCTTCTTTTTTTATTATATCACAAAGAATATTACTATCCATATAATTTTTGTAAACACCATTTTCTTTTTTAATTTGTTTTACAAAATATTTAATTTAAAAATATATTGACTTTATTTGTAAAATATTTTATAATTCAGGTAGAAATTTTAG
>JAUNAY010000045.1 GCA_030527385.1 Fusobacterium sp.
TAATGTCCTTATTTATTAGTTTTGTTTTGTCCTTTTCTCTCGTGGACATTTGTTATAATACCACAATTAATATTTTCTGTCAACGTTTTTTTTATTTTTTTATAAAAAATTTTTTCAGTAATAAAAAAAGCGTATTTTTTAATGTAAAGTACATTTTTTAATACACTTTTTTTATTTCATTTCCTATTTTATTCAGCTTTTTTATTTTTAAAATATTTTGTAAGTGATAAACTTAATTTTACTGGTTCTTTTGTTATTAACTTTCCTGTTTGAACAATACTTCCATTTATAGTTATTCTATATTCTCCAAGAACTTTTCCAGCTGATACTGGAGCTATTACCATTTTATTTCTTTTTATATTAATCTTTATATCTGTATCCTTTGGCAATATCTTTTTATACTCTTTGTCTGGATAAACCTCTATATATTCTTTATCTCCACTAAATACTGCAACTTTTCCCAATGCTATATTTTTATCAGCTATTTTTCTATAATTATAATTTTGATGGAATTTTTCCATTATTTCCAAAGCACTTTTATCTCTTATTTTATATGTTGGACTTCCAAGAACCACTGTAAATATTTTTGCATCATCTTTATTACTAACAACTGTGATGTTATATCCAGCTTTCGAGTGATTTCCAGTTTTTATTCCATATACTCCCTCTTTTCCTAAAAGATGATTTCTATTTCTAAGTCTTATAGTTCCATCTCCACTTCCATTTGTTATATTTTCATATTTCATAGAAGCTATTTCCATATATTTCTTATACTTTTCTGCTGCTATTGACATCTTATAGATTCCTTTAGCCGTTCCTATATCCATTCCTTTTTTTGTCATATGTGGTGGCAATCCATTCGGTGTATGAAACTCTAACTCACCATCTGCACCTATCTCTTTAGCTTTCTTATTCATCTTTTTTATAAAAGAGTCCATATCCCCATTACTTACATATTCAGCTATTGCATAAGCCGCATTATTAGCTGAATAAATAGCTGTGGCTTTAATTAAATCTTCAAGAACAAAAACATCTCCTCTTTTTAAATATATTCTACTTCCACCTATTGAAGCAACTTTAGTAGATATTTTTACTTTGTCTGTTAGTTTTACTCTTCCCTTTTCTATTTCATCAAAAACAACCATTATTGTCATAACCTTTGTAACCGATGCTAATGGGTGTATCATATCAGCATTTTCTGAATAATATATTTTTCCCTTCTCATCTCCAAGCAGTATAGCTTTATATGGAGGTTTAGCTTCAGCTCCAAAAACAGTTATAGATAGCAACATTATACAAAATAATATTCCTAAAATTTTTTTCATTTTTCATCTCCTTGATAATAAAAAATAAGCTCTTGTAAATTATATCACAAACTTACAAAAGCTTATACCATTATATTAATTATTTATTATTTTTCTTTTTTTGAAAGATAATCTTCAATAGCAAGTTTTATAGCTTCTTCTGCTAATACTGAACAGTGCATTTTTACAGGTGGTAATCCTCCTAATGCTTCTACTACTTTTTTATTTGTTAATTCTAAAGCTTCTTCAACAGTTTTTCCCATTATAAGATCTGTTGATACTGATGAACTTGCAATAGCTGAAGCACAACCAAATGTTCTAAATTTTACATCTGTTATGATATTATCTTCAACTTTAATAAATATCTCCATAATGTCTCCACAAGATGGATTTCCTACTTTTCCATATCCTGATGGATTTTCAATAACTCCAACATTGTGGGGATTCATAAAATGTTCCATTACTTTTTCTGTATATTGCATTTTCTTACTCCTTCTTATTTACTATTCTTATATTCATTCCAAAGTGGCGAAATTGCTCTAAGTCTTTCGATTACTTCTACTAAGCAATCTAATGTATAGTCAATCTCCTCTTTTGTATTATATTTTCCTAAACCAAATCTAATTGTTCCGTGAGCAAATTCTGGAGCTATTCCCATTGCTAAAAGTACGTGAGAAGCTTGTAAATCATCTGATGAACAAGCTGATCCAGAGCTTACAGCAATCCCTTTATAACTCAAGCTAAGTAGAATTGATTCCCCTTCAAGATACTTAAATGTTATACTTGAAGTTCCTGGTAATCTTCTTGTATTTTTTGCATTTATAACTACTTCTGGAATTCTTTTTAAAACTTCAGCTTCAAAATAATCTCTTAGTTCCTCTTCTCTTTTAAACTCTGCTTCCATATCTCTATATGATATTTCAAGAGCTTTTGCCATTCCAACCATACCTGGTACATTTGAAGTTCCTGGTCTTCTTTTTCCCTCTTGTCCTCCACCAGTAAGAACTTTTCCAAATCTAACTCCATTTCTCCAGAATAGTCCTGCTATTCCTTTTGGTCCATAGAATTTATGTCCAGAGAAAGATAGTAGATCTATTCCCATCTCTTTTGGTTTAATATCTACTTTTCCCATTGTTTGAACAGCATCAACGTGGAATAAAATTCTGTTTTCTTTAGCTATTTTTCCAATCTCTTCTATTGGTTGAAAAGCTCCAGTTTCATTATTTGCGTGCATTACTGTTATTAAAATAGTATCATCTTTTATAGCTTTTTTAAGCTCCTCTACATCAATAACTCCATCTTTATTTACGTGAAGAGTAGTTATTTCGTAACCATCTTCTTGTAAATCTTTTAAAGTATTTTTTATAGCTGGGTGTTCTATTGGACTTGTTATTATATGTTTTCCTCTATTTTTATATGCTCTTGCTATTCCTCTAATAGCTAAGTTATCTGATTCACTTCCTGATGCTGTAAATATAACTTCATTAGGTTCACAACCTAAATATTTAGCTATTGTTTCTCTTGATTCATTCATAGCTTTATTTGTTTCTTTACCAAAAAGATGTAAACTTGAAGCATTTCCATAATATTCTGTTAAATAAGGAACTATTGCTTCAAAAACTTCATTGTCCATCTTTGTAGTTGCATTATTATCAAGATAAACTCTCATATTTATCCTCTCCTTAAACTTCCAAAAATTACATTTCTTACCCTTAAAATATACCATTCCTTATTTACTTTGTCAAGAATTAAAATGGATTATTTATCTCTCTTTTTTCCATAGTTACAATACTCTTTTATTTCACATTCATCACACTTAGGTCTTCTAGCTATACATTTGTCTCTTCCTTGTAAAATTAGATAGTGTGAAAAGTCTATCCAAGATTTTTTAGGCACTATTTTCATAAGATCTCTCTCTATTTTTATAGGATCATCATTACTTACCAAACCAATAAGATTTGTAAGTCTTTTTACGTGTGTATCAACAGTTATTCCGTCAGCAAGTCCCCATATCTCTCCTCTTACTACATTGGCTGTCTTTCTTCCCACTCCAGCCAATTTTATAAGTTTTTCCATCTCTTGTGGAATCTCACCATTATACTCTTTTAAAAGCTGTTCACTACACAATTTTATATTTTTAGCTTTATTTCTAAAAAATCCTGTACTTTTTATCATTTCCTCTATTTCTTCTAATGGTAAGGAAGCAAAACCTTCTGGAGTATTTACCTTTTTAAACATCTCTTTAGTAACTATGTTTACTCTCACATCTGTACATTGAGCTGAAAGTATAACTGCCACAAGAAGCTCAAAAGGTGTATTATAATCTAAGGCACATTTAGGATTACCAAATTTTTGATGCAATATTTCCAATATCTTTTTTACTTTATCTTTCTTAGTCATAGTTTTTCCCTCTAAAGGTTTTAATTTTTTCTCAAATAAAATATGTTCTGTTCCATTAAAATCTTTCATTTTCTTTCTTTTGAACCCTATATTTTTAAAAACTTTTTGTGAAATCTCATTTTCTTCTAATATATAAGCAGAAATTTTACTTAATTCAGGTTTTTCAAAAGTGAGTTCATTGATACTATTAAGCAGAACTGTCTTAGCGTATCCCTTTCCTCTTATACTCTTTACAAGATACACACTTACTACTGCCTCTTTTTTCCCCTCTAACTCATATTTTACTGTTCCTAAAAATTCACGTCCTAAACTTTCTACAGTATAAAATAGATAAGAGGGGGAGTGTATAACAAAACTATACCATCTCTTATGTGCTTCCCATTGCTCTTTTTCAGAGTTTGGAAAATATTTTTTTACATAACTTAAATGTATATTTTGGTAGAGGGCTGGAATATCCTTCTCCTCCATCTTTCTCAATATAACTTCTACCAATAAACTCACCTTATGATTATTTTAAAACTACTTTATAAAATTTCTTTTTACCCATTTTTACTAAAAATTCATTATCTTTAAAAAGTTCTCTTGTTACAGGCATAGCAAAATCTTTTACTTTTTCATCATTTATACTCAATCCATTTTGTTGAACAAGTCTTCTTCCCTCACTCTTAGTTTTCATTACACCTTTTTCAACTAATAGATCTACTATTCCTGTTCCTAGATAATTTTCTTCAACTTCAATAGTTGGAACATTACTCATATCTTGACCAGCTCCAAAAAGTGCTTCTGCTGCTGATTTAGCTTTTGTAGCTTCCTCTTCACCGTGTATCATCTTAGTTATTTCATATGCTAATACTTTTTTAGCTTCATTTATTTCTGCTCCCTCAAGAGCTCCTAATCTTCTTACTTCGTCCATTGGTAAGAATGTTAATAATGCTAAACATTTTTCTACGTCAGCATCAGCAACATTTCTCCAGTATTGGTAAAATTCGTATGGAGATGTTTTATCTTTATCAAGCCATAAAGCACCTTTTGCAGTTTTTCCCATCTTCTTACCTTCGCTATTTGTAAGTAGAGTACAAGTCATTGCATAAGCTTGTTTTTGCTCTTTCTTTCTAATTAATTCTACTCCTGCAATCATATTTGACCATTGGTCATCTCCACCTAGTTCCATTGTACAACCATATTTTTTATTTAGAACTAAGAAATCATATCCTTGCATTAACATATAGTTAAACTCTAAGAAAGAAAGTCCAGCTTCCATTCTAGTTTTAAAACATTCTGCTGCCAACATTCTATTTACAGAGAAATGAGCCCCTATATCTCTTATGAAGTCTATATAGTTTAACCCTAATAGCCAGTCAGCATTATTTTCAAGAATAGCTTTTCCATCTGTAAAATCTATAAATTTTTCCATTTGTTTTTTGATACAAGCAACATTATGAGCTATTGTTTCTTTAGTCATCATTTTTCTCATATCAGTTCTTCCACTTGGGTCTCCTATCATAGCAGTTCCACCACCTACTAAAGCGATAGGTCTATGTCCGTGTTGTTGCATATGAGCCATAAACATCATAGCTATAAAATGCCCAACGTGTAAACTGTCTGCTGTTGGATCAAATCCTATATAAAATGTTACCTTTTCTTTCCCTAATATTTCTCTCATTTCTTCTTCGTGTGTAAATTGTTTTAAATATCCACGTTCTACAAGCACATCAAATACGTTTTCCATTTTGTATCCTCCCTCATTTTTTCTATATTATTTTATCACAAAGGCTAGTATTTTCAAAGAAAAATAAAAGCCTATTGATTGTATCAATAGGCTTTTTCTTATCCATCAATACATCTCCCATTATTATTTAACTGCTTTGCACAACAAAAGGAGAATGTCTTTAGAATAAATCTATAATTTAATCTCTTACACACTCTCTTAACAGTAATAATAATATGAAGATGTCAAAAATACATTATCTTTAGTTATCATAAATTTACCTCTGTTTTTTATTTCTATACATTTTATCATACTTTTCTTTATTTTTCAAATATAAAAATCCTTTAACTAAAGTGCTAAAGGATCTTATGTGTAATATTAATATTTTTTAAAGGAGTTTATATTGTAATACTACATTATTTTTATGTCAATTATGTTACAAAATAAAAAAAAGAGCTGACAAATATGTCAGCTCTTAAAATTTTAAACTATTTTGAAAGGTTGTAGAATACATCTAGTCCTTTGTATTGAGCAGTAGCTCCTAGTTCATCTTCTATTCTTAGTAATTGGTTGTATTTAGCCATTCTATCAGTTCTAGAAGTTGATCCAGTTTTGATTTGTCCTGCGTTTGTTGCAACAGCTATATCAGCTATTGTAGCATCTTCAGTTTCTCCAGATCTGTGAGAAACAACTGCAGTCATTCCTGCTCTCTTAGCCATTTCGATAGCATCAAGAGTTTCAGTTAATGATCCGATTTGGTTTAGTTTGATAAGGATTGAGTTTCCAGCTTTTAATTCAATTCCTTTTTTAAGTCTTTCAGTGTTAGTTACGAATAGGTCGTCTCCAACTAGTTGAACTTTTTCTCCTAGTTTAGCAGTTAATAATTGCCATCCAGCCCAGTCGTCTTCTCCTAATCCATCTTCGATAGATTTGATAGGATATTTTTCTACAAGTCCTGCATACCATTCAACCATTTCTTCAGAAGTTCTAGTAACTCCTCCTTCTCTTTCGAAGTGGTATTCGAATTTTCCAGGTGCTACTTCTTTACAGAATTCACTTGATGCAGCGTCCATTGCGAAAGTAATATCTTTTCCTGGTTCATATCCAGCTTTTTTGATAGCTTCAACCATAAGGTCTAAAGCTCCTTCAGTTCCGTTTATTTTTGCAGGAGCATATCCACCTTCGTTACCTACGTTAGTAGAATCTCCGTTAGCTTTTAATAGTTTTCCTAGGTGATGGAATACTTCACATCCCATTCTCATAGCTTCTTTAAAGTTTTTAGCTCCAACTGGTTGGATCATAAATTCTTGAACGTCAACTGCAGAGTCAGCGTGTGATCCTCCGTTAAGAATGTTCATCATTGGTAGAGGTAATTCTTTAGTGTTTACTCCTCCAAGATATTTGTATAGAGGCATTCCTAATGCTTCTGCTGCTGCTTTAGCTACTGCTAAAGATACACCAAGAATTGCATTTGCTCCTAGTCTTCCTTTGTTAGGAGTTCCGTCTAATTCGATCATAGTTGTATCTACTGCAACTTGATCTAAAGCGTCCATTCCTAAGATTGCTTGTTTTATTTCAGTGTTTACGTTGTTTACAGCTGTAAGAACACCTTTTCCAAGGTATCTTGATTTATCTCCGTCTCTTAATTCAACAGCTTCATAAGCTCCTGTTGAAGCTCCTGATGGAACTGCTGCTCTTCCTTTTGCTCCACATTCTAGCACTACATCTACTTCTACTGTAGGATTTCCTCTTGAGTCAAGGATTTCTCTTGCTACTACGTCAGCTATTCTTGTCATTTAAAAAACCTCCTAGTTTTCTCTTTTGTACTAACGAAATTATATCATAGTTTTCATTTTATTTGAATAAAAGTTTTTTATTATTTTACTTCGATTACTTTTACAGAGTTTGTAGTTCCTTGTTCAAATACTTTTTCTCCACAAGTTGCTACGATAATATCTCCTGCTTGTGCTAATCCTAATTCAACTGCTGCTTTTTCAGCTAGTGCGAAGAATGAATCTAGGCTTTCAGCATTTCCATCTACGAATGGAACTACACCTTTTGAAATCATTAATTGGTTAGCTGTTTTTTCGTTATTTGTGATAGCTAGGATTGTTGCAGTTGGGAAGTATTTTCTCATATCTCTTGCTGCTCTTCCTGATTGAGTTGCAACAACTATAACTTTTGCTCCTAGAGCTTCACTTACTTCTGCTGTTCCTTTTGCTACTGCTGAAGTAACTGTGATTGGTTCGTTTTCGCATTTGTTCATTGGTTTTACTAATGGATCTATTTTTTCAGCAATTTTTCTCATTACGCTAACTGCTTCAAATGGATATTTTCCTTTTGCTGATTCTCCAGATAGCATTACACAATCTGTTCCATCAAGAATTGCATTAGCAACGTCGTTTACTTCTGCTCTTGTTGGTCTAGGGTTTTTGATCATTGAATCTAGCATTTGAGTAGCTGTAATAACAACTTTTCCAACTGCATTACATCTGTTGATCATCATTTTTTGTGCTACTGGTACATCTTCTACTGGAATTTCTACTCCAAGGTCTCCTCTTGCTACCATTATTCCGTCAGATAGAGCAAGGATTTCTTCAAAGTTGTCTAGTCCTTCTTGGTTTTCTATTTTAGAGATTATTTTAACGTCTTTTCCACCGTTTTCATCTAGTACTTTTCTTACTGCTCTTACGTCGTCAGCTTTTCTGATGAATGAAGCTGCTACGAAGTCGATTCCTTGTTCGCAACCAAATTTAAGGTCGTTGATATCTTTTTCTGATAATGCTGGTAAGCTTACAGATACGTTAGGTAGGTTAACTCCTTTGTTTTCTCCTAATTCTCCGTTGTTTTGAGCAATACATTTTACTTCATTTCCAACTACTTCTTTAACTGTGAAAGCTAATAGTCCGTCATCTATAAGTACTGTATCTCCAGCTTTAAGGTCTCTTGCAAATCCTTCATAAGTTACAGCAACTCTTGTGTTATCTCCGATAACAGTTTTGTCAGTTGTGATTGTGAATTCTTGTCCAGTAACGATTTTTACATCTTCACCATTTACAAGTTTAATAGTTCTGATTTCTGGTCCTTTTGTATCTAGTACAATAGCTGCTCTTTTTCCAGTTTCAGCCATTACTTTTCTTAAGTTGATTATTCTGTTTCCGTGTTCTTCAAAGTCACCGTGAGAGAAGTTCATTCTCATCATATTCATTCCTGCATCTAGTAATTTTCTTAGCATTTCTACTGATTCAGATTTTGGCCCGATCGTACAAACGATTTTAGTTTTTTTCAAATTTCTCACCTCAAATATTATTTAAAATTTTTTAAAAATTAATACCCGTGTTGTCCCCACTTATCTTTTCTTTAATATAAACAAAATAAACTTATCTACTTTGAAGTGTATAGCATATAGATTTTTTTTTCAAGAAAAATATAGTTCATTTTTTGCTCTTTTTATGTATAGTTTTTAATTTCTCTTTTTAATTTTTTTCATTTTTTTACTCGAATATTTTTTATATTAACATATTTTTTTTAAATTATTTTTTTTATGTCAATTTAAAATACATATTTTTATTTTTTCAAACTTTTTTTTATTTTTTTGAGGATAGTTTTGTAATTAACTATTAACACTCTTTTAAAATCAAGGGTTTTTTTATATTTTTTTAGTATAAAAAATTATCACAAAAAAACTTCTTAACATTAAGTTAAGAAGTTTTTTTTATAAAATATTTATTTTTCCATTTCAGTAACAAATTTTCTTGTTATTTGTTGTGGTCTTGTT
>JAUNAY010000046.1 GCA_030527385.1 Fusobacterium sp.
TTTGATAAGTGAAGTTATATCAAATCTTTTATGATCTATATCTGCTAAATTATCTTTTGCCAAAAATAAAAGCTTAGAAACTAAGTTTGACATATTTTTAGTTTCTTCTTCTATCGATTCAATAGCCTCTTTAGTTATCTCTTCATTTTCGTGCCCCCATCTTTTTATTAAATTAATATATCCATTTATTATAAAAATAGGGGTTTTTAACTCGTGAGAAGCATTATTTACAAAATCTATTTGTGCATCTGTTTGAGTTTTTAATCTTTTTAACATATTTTCATAGGCAGTTATAATATTTGAAAACTCTATATATTTTGTTGTTGCTTCTATTTTATTGTCAAGAGTATTCAAATTTAGTTTATTTGTTACCTCTTGCAGAGTATTTAATGGTTTCATAAACTTAAAATAAAAATTTTTAGATATATATATACTTATTAAAACTGTAAAAATAGCTAAAATCAAAGTAATTTTTATAATTCCTTGAATTATCTCTCTATCATCTTTCATATTTTTTACTACTATTATGTCAAAATGTACATTTTCATTGACTTTAACATCTCTATATACAAATTGATATTTATAGAACCCTTTTTTCTGAATCTCTGGAGATTTTTTCTCTTTTGATAGCTCTCTTATTGTCTCTAAAGAGTAGTCATTTCCGTAAACCATTCCTTTATGAATAAATACAACTGACAATCCCTCTACTTCTGGACACTCTTCTAAAGCACCTCTAAAAAGATCCTCTAACTGTCTACCAGTTGCAAGTTTCTTATTAAATTCTCCAACTTCATATTTTAAAAAGCTATTGATAGTTTTAATATCTGCAACAGTTACATTATTTACATAGGAAGCAAAAAATAAAACTATTCCTAAATAGGAGATAAAAAACAAAGATATTAAAATTTGATAACTTTTTCTTAACTCTCTGGAAATTTTTTTCATTTTATATCTGTACCCTTATTTTTTAAAGTATATCCAAACCCTCTAACTGTCTGAATATACTTATCATCTTCAGTGTCAACTTTTTTTCTAAGAGCATTTATATATACATCTACTATCTTTTCATCTCCAACAAAATCATAACCCCAAACCTCTTCTAAAATCTTTTCTCTTGAAATTACAAGCTCTTTATTTAGTATAAGTTGATAAAAAAGATTAAACTCTTTTTTAGTAAGAGGAATTTCAACATCATCTCTATACAAAATCTTAGTTTGTAAATCAAGCTTTAAAGAGTGATAAACCAAAAATCTGCTGTCTGTAAAATCTTTTTTATTTCTTAAAGCTACTCTTATTCTGGCAAACAATTCTTCTATAGCAAAAGGTTTTGTTAAATAGTCATCGGCACCCATATCTAAAAGTTGAACTTTATTAAGAGTCTGATCTTTAGCTGTGAGAATGATTATTGGAATTTCTGAAAACTCTCTTATTTTTGTACATACTTCCTCTCCTGAAAGTTTTGGCAACATCAAATCTAATAAAACAATATCATAGTGATTAGTTTTAACCTTTTTAAGCCCCTCTTCTCCATCTTCAGCTGTTGTTACTAAATACCCCTCGTGTTCAAGTTCAAGCTGTAAAAATCTTCTTATTTTTTTTTCGTCCTCTATAATAAGAATATTTTTCATAATTCTTACCTGCCTTTTTTATTTTTATTATATAACTTTTTTATTAATTTTAGGTAAAAAAATTTAAAAAAATATTTTTTTGAAAATTTTTACCATTTTTTAATATTTCTATTTTAGTATTCACTTGTAAACAAAATTAAACTATTTGGAGGAATATTATGGAACGAATATCGGTAATAGCACCAGTTTATAATGAAAAAGAGAATGTTGTCAGATTGATTACAAAGATAGAAGAAACTTTAAAAAAGAGATTTTTATCTTATGAAATTATCTTGATAGATGATGGAAGTACAGATGGAAGTGCTGAAATATTAGATGAAGAAGCTAATAAAAATGGTCACGTCAAAGTGGCACATTTTACAGAAAACAATGGACAAACTGCTGCTTTAGATGCTGGTTTTAAGTTGGCAACTGGAGATATAATCGTAACTATGGACGCAGATTTGCAAACAAATCCAGAGGATATTTACACTTTACTACCTTACTTAGAAAATTATGATATGGTAAATGGAATGAGAGAAAGTAGAGAAGATGGACTTAAAAGAAAAATATCATCTTTAGTTGGAAATGGAGTTAGAAATTTTATAACTGGGGATAATATTAAAGATACTGGTTGTCCTCTAAAACTTTTTAAAAAAGAGGTTGTAAAAAGTTTTTATCTTTTTGAAGGAATGCACAGATTTTTGCCAACACTGGCTAAAATTAATGGATTTTCTGTCATTGAAATTCCTGTAAGACATTATGATAGAGAGTTTGGAACATCTAAATATGGAGTTTTTAACCGTCTATTTAAAGGATTAAAAGATGCTTTTGCAGTTAGATGGATAGAACAAAGAAGACTACACTACAAATTTAAAGACTAAAAATAAAGAGGGAAGATATGTTTGATTTTAATTTTATAATGATAATTGGGCTTATAGGACAAGGACTTTTCTCTATGAGATTTATAGTTCAATGGATAGCAAGTGAAAAAGCAGGTAAAAGTGTTGTTCCTTTCTCATTTTGGCTCTTTAGCCTTGGAGGGAGTTTACTTTTACTAATATATGCAATTTATAGAAAAGATCCTGTGTTTATATTAGGACAAGCTCCAAACCTTTTAATCTATTCAAGAAATATATGGTTAATTAAAAAGAACAAAGCAACGGAGAAATAAAATGATTAAAAATATAGATAAAGATGATTTTAAATATTTAAAAATACTTATTCCTATGTCGATAATTGCTTTTTTTTCAACTTTGTGGATAAGACCTGCCGATTTGATGGAAGCAAGAAATTTTATTACAGCAAGAGAGATGGTAGAGAGCCAAAACTACATTATTCCAACACTTAATGGGGCGTTGCGTTTTGAAAAGCCACCTCTACCTACGTGGATTACCGCATTTATAATGAATTTAACTAACAATCAAACAAATGAATATATACTTCGTATTCCATCTGCTCTAGTTGGAGTTATTCTTGTATTATTGATATATCTATTTGTAAAAACATTGACAAAAAATAGCTTTAAAAGTTTTATTACTGCATTTATTGGGTGTACAACTTTTATGATAATAAAGTTAAGTGGAGAAAACAGTTGGGATATATACTCATATGTATTTACATTCGGAGCTGTAACTTTTTTTATCAGAGGTTTGAATAACGGCAAATATTTAAACTTTATTGTGAGTGCTGTTTTACTTTCAGCTTCTATTCTAAGCAAAGGTCCTGTGCCTATATATGGGCTTTTTATTCCATTTATAATTGCTCATATAGTTATTTATGGAGCTAAAGATTACAAAAGAAATGCTAGTAAAATTATTTTAATGCTCTTTATATCAATAGTTCTAGCAGGTATTTGGCCACTTTTAATGTATATAAAATACCCTGATATTTTTATCAATGTTTTGCTAAAAGAGAAAGACACTTGGACAACAAAACATACAGAGCCTTGGTTTTACTATCTTGATTACTTTGTCTATATGGGAGTTTGGATATTTTTCTCTATATTTTCACTATTTAAAATTTATAAACTAAATCTTGAAAATAGGGAAAAAAATTATTCTAAATTTATATTTTGGTGGAATATTATAATTATTATCTCTCTTTCATTGGTAAATATGAAAAAGAAAAGATATGGTATTCCAATCTATATAACTTCTATTCTTGAAATTGGAGTTATTTGTAACTATCTTTATAACAAAAGTTGGGAAAATTTAAAGAGATCTGAAAAATATTTAATCTATTTCCAAAACTATTTTTTAATAATAATCTCTTTGGCAATTCCCATTGTGTTACTTTTTAAGGGATATAGTAAAAATATTATCTCTTTAAACTATATGTTATTTTTAATAGCTATATTTTTCTCTTTTGATTTAATATTCTTTTTCACTCTTTTAAAAAAGAGGAATATTATTAAATATACTATTTTAGGAAGCGGAATTTTAATGTTATTAATTAATTTAACTGTTAATTGTTATTTTGATAAACAATATATTAATACTATTTTTGATGAGCCTATAACAAAGAATTATCCAAATATAGAGATTGTCCGTGAAAATCCACCTACATATAATATTTATAGTCAAGATTATGAAATTGAAGATGTTTGGAGGGTTGGAAAGAAAATTCATCAATACAATTCAACTATTAATCTTCCTAAAAAAATTGTATTTTGGGATAGTGTTCCAGAAAAAGTATTAGAAGAGTATAAGATTTTAAAGCAAGAGAAGTATGTAAAAGATGATAAAAAGATTGTTGAGATAAATTATTTAGAAAAATTGGAGGTTTAGAAAATGAAAAACTTTTTAATAACAGGAGGAGCTGGATTTATAGGTTCAACTGTGGCAGAAAAACTTTTTAATGCTGGAAATAGAGTTGTTATTGTGGATAATTTTAATGATTTTTATGATTATAATAGAAAAATAAGAAATATTTTAGAGATCAGTAATAATTTTGACAAGATCAATGAGTTTGACAGTAATTTGACAAAAGAGGAAAAGATTAATAAATTGATAGAAATAGTTAATTCTGATAGATTTATTCTTATTTATGGTGATATTAGAGACACTGAAAAGATGGATAAAGTTTTTGCAGATTACAATTTAGATTTAGTATTTAATCCTGCTGGTATGGCTGGAGTTCGTCCCTCACTTTTAGATCCTATGCTATATGAAGATGTAAATGTAAGAGGATATATGAATCTATTAGAGCTTTGCAAAAAATATGGAGTTAAGAAATTTGTACAAGCTTCATCTTCATCAGTGTATGGAAATAACAAAGAGGTACCATTTAAAGAAACTGCAATAGTAGATTTTGCAATATCTCCATATGCTGGAACTAAAAAAGCTTGTGAAGTTATGGGGCACGTATACCACAAATTATATAATATAGATATGGTACAACTAAGATTTTTTACTGTTTATGGAGAAAGACAAAGACCAGATTTAGCAATTTATAAATTTACTAAGATGATATTAGAAGACAAACCAATTCCATTTTATGGAGATGGAACAACAAAAAGAGATTACACATATATAGGAGATATAGTAGATGGTGTTTTAAAATCAATGGATTTTCTATTTAAGAATGAAAATGTGTATGAAATATTCAACCTTGGAGAATCTCACGTAGTTTCATTAAAAGAGATGGTAGAAACTATTGAAAACACTCTTGGAAAAAAAGCTATTTTAGATATTCAACCTATGCAACCTGGAGATGTAGACAAAACTTATGCAGATATTTCAAAAGCTAAAACTATGCTAGGTTATGATCCTAAAACTAACTTTACAGAAGGTATTAGAAAATTTGTTGAATGGTATAAAAGATACTAAGGGAGATATTAAAATGAAAATTGGAATAGTAGGTACTGGATATGTAGGTTTAGTTCAAGGTGTTATAATGGCAGAGTTTGGGCTAAATGTTATCTGTATGGACGTATCAGAGGAAAAAATCAACAGTTTAAAAAATGGGATAGTACCAATATATGAGCCAGGGCTTAAAGAGTTATTAGATAAAAATATGAAAGCTGAAAGAATTGAATTTACAACAGATATAAAATATGCCACAGAAAATTCAGATGTAATATTTATAGCAGTTGGAACTCCTCCAGCATTAGATGGATCAGCCGATTTGCACTATGTTCTTGAAGTGGCTACAAATATAGGTAAATATATGAACGGTTACAAAGTAATTGTGGATAAATCAACAGTGCCAGTAGGAACAGGAAAACTTGTGAGAGAGACTATTCAAAAAGAACTAAATAATAGAAAATTAGATTTTGAATTTGATATAGTTTCAAATCCAGAGTTTTTAAGAGAGGGAAAAGCAGTAGGAGATTGCTTAAGACCTGATAGGGTAGTAATTGGAACAGAGAGTGAAAAAGCAAAAGAGATAATGAAAAAAGTATATGATGTGTTATTTATCAATGAAACACCTTTTGTATTTACAAATCTTGAGACAGCAGAGATGATAAAATATGCTTCAAATGCTTTTTTAGCAGTAAAAATATCATTTATTAATGAAATTTCACTTCTTGCAGAAAAGGTTGGTGCAAACACTCAAGAGATAGCCAAAGCTATGGGAAAAGATGGAAGAATATCCCCTAAATTTTTGCACTGTGGACCTGGGTATGGAGGTTCTTGTTTCCCAAAAGATACAAAAGCAATAGTTGACATAGCCAAAAAATATGGGGAAGATATGTATGTTATAAAAGCAGCTATTGATGCCAATGAAAAACAAAAGAAAAAGATGGTTGAAAAGATAATCGAAAAAATGAATGGAGTGGAGGGAAAACATATAGCAATCTTAGGTTTGTCTTTTAAACCAGATACAGATGATATGAGAGACGCTCCAAGTATAGATATAATAAGAGGGCTTGTAAAGGCAGGAGCAAAAATTCAAGCATATTGTCCAGAGGGAATGAAAGAAGCAAGATGGAGACTAGAAGATTGTGAAAATTCTATAACATATTGTGCTGATGAATATTCGGTAGTCAATGACGCTGATGCAGTAGTACTTATGACAGAGTGGAACCAATTTAGAGGAATGAATTTAGAAAAGATAAAAGCTAGAATGAAAGGTAATTTCTATTTTGATTTTAGAAATATCTACACAAAAAACAGCGAGATTAGAAAAGAATTTAATTATTTTCCAATAGGACAAAATTAATCTATTTACAAAAAAGGGATTCAAATTGTACTGCACCCAAAATCTTAGACAACTAAGATGGAGGGTGTAGTTTTTTTTATTTTATTTGAAAATAAGCAAACAAATATTGTATAATATTATCTATAAAAATGGAGTTGGAGGAGGAGCATTTTGAAATTTAATAATATTTTTTCTTGTGATATTATTGTAGTTGGAACTGGAGTTGCTGGACTTATTGCTACAAAAAAAGCTCTTTTAAAAGGCAAAAAAGTTTGTTTAGTTACAAATGGAAAGTTTTGTGGTGGAGCTAGTTATTTTCCATTAAAAGGTACTTTAGGTATACAAGAGACAGACGGAGAAAAGGATAGAGAATTATTTTATGAAGATATTTCTAAAATAGGTAATCATATGGAAAATCCACATATGATAAATACCTATATTGATGAAATAGAGGAAAATATATCTTCACTTAATGAAATTGGTTTTGAGCCGTGGTTAAGAGATGATAAAAGACCTGCTTGTTTTGCTAAATATGCTAGAAATATATATCTAATAAAGGATTGGGAAAAAGCAAGTAAAAAAGCAAAAGAGATTTTTTACTCTTTAGATAACTTACAGATTTTGGAAAATACCTCGTTTTTACATATTATAAAAGATGATTCAGAATTAGTTGGTGGAGTATTTAAAAAAGGCAACGATTTTATCTGTATAAAATCGCCTGTTATTGTTATAGCTACTGGTGGAATTGCTGGTAATTTTAAACATAAACTTTATCCAGATGAGGTTAATGGAACTGGACATATTATTGCTCTTGAAGCAGGAGCAAAGGCTCAAAATATGGAGTTTATACAGTTTATCCCAGCCTTTTTAAAACCAAAATATAATACTCTTTTTGGAGAACATACTGCTAAATATTGTACTGGTATGTACTCACTTGACAATGAGTTGATTTTAGATGGAGTAAACAATCCAAAATATTATGATCTTTGGTTAGAAAGAAGTGGTTATGCACCTTTTAGCTTTGATTTTAAAAGTCATTTAATAGATTTAAAAATGGTTGAACAGGACACTGAAACTAAGCAAGGTGTTATATTAAAATATTCTGATGAGTTATACAAAGATCAAGGTGAATTTTATAGAGTTTATTTAGATTGGTTAAAAAATAGTATGGGTATAGATATGTGTCAAGATCAAGTTGTTATCTCTCCTTTTGCTCACAGTTGTAATGGTGGATTAAAAGTTAGTGAAAATGGAGAAACAGGAGTTAACGGTCTATATGCTATTGGAGAGGTTTCATCTGCTATTGAGGGTGCAAATAGACTTGGTGGAAACTCGGTTGGTGGAGCTTTAGTTTTTGGAAAAAGAGCTATTAATTCAGCTGTAAACTATTTAGAAAATAAAAAATTAAAAAATGTATCTGATGAATTTTTAGAGAAAAATTTTAATGAATGGTTAAAAAATATTTTTGCTGATGATGTTGAAAATAGTTTTTCTTCTGAAAAAGCATTGGAGATCTTAAAAAATATTACAACTCAATCTGCTGGAATAAAAAGAGATAAAATTTCTCTTGAAAATGGTATAAAAGCTCTTGAAAACTTAAGAAAAAATTATAGTATAAAATCTAATTTTAATAATAATTCTCTTGAAATATACTTAAGAATAGAAGTTAGCAAGATGTTGTTAAGTTGTATGTTAGCTAGAGAAGAAAGCCGTGGGGCTCATTATAGAGAGGATTTTCCATATACTTTAGATGTTCCATATAAAATTATTGTAGCTAGAAAAGAGAACAATTTTATTTTAGAGAAAGTGTATGTTGATTAAATTCTTTTTATATATAAAAATTATATATTGGAACAATTTTATAAATAATAGTATAATTATTAAAAAGAATTGTAAAGGGGGAAAGTTATGTCACTACCAGAAAATTTAAAAGAGATTGTCTTTGTAGAACAGATTAACACTGTGCCAGAGGTAATTGAAAGAATGCTTGTTCACGGTGAAGAGATTGTTGCAATTTTTAAATCACTTAGAGATTATGGAGCAATAACAAATAAAAGGATTATTTATTGTGACAAGCAAGGGTTGATTGGAAAAAAAGTTGAAGCTTACTCAATTCCACTAAAATCTATTGATATGTTCTCATCTGAAAACTCTGGAATGATAGATATTACAACAGAAATTCAACTTTGGACTAAAATGGGAAACATTAAAATGAGTCTTCCAAAGAAAGTTGATGTTCATAGTATAATCAGAGCTTTTTCACAATATATTTTATAAAAAATTTAAAAAATATTTTACAAAACCCCTTGTTA
>JAUNAY010000047.1 GCA_030527385.1 Fusobacterium sp.
CTAATAAATACAATCTCTCTCTTTTTCTATTCATTTATCCTCCCTTGTGTAATTTGTGTACTTTTAAATCAAAACTATCTATTTTAATTTTATTTTTTGATTTCAAAACAAAGGTATAATATCATCTTTCAGTAATAAAATAAATCGTTGTTATTCTATTAACATTTTTCTAGTTTAATTACAAATTTATGTTATATTTTTACTATTTTTTAACAAAAAATAAAAAAATGTTAGTATTTTTAAAAAATACTAACATTAAAAACTTTTTATATTTTCTTTTCTTTTCTAATCTTTTAAAATTTTTTCAAGTTCTACTTCCAATTTTTTTAAAGCATTCGCTCTATGACTAATCACATTTTTCATTTCTGGCATTTCTGCTAATGTTTTTCCATACTTCTCTACATAAAAGTGAGGATCATATCCAAAACCTGTATTTCCTCTAGGAATATCAATAATTTCTCCCTCAACTTCCCCTCTAAAAGAGTAAGATTTTCCATCTGGTTTACCTAAAGTGATAACACTTACAAAATGAGCTTTTCTATTTTCTATACCTTGAAGATTTTTGATTAGCTTTTCATTATTTGAAGCATCTGTAGCTCCCTCTCCAGAATATCTAGCAGAATAAACTCCAGGAGCTCCTCCAAGGGCGTCCACACAAAGTCCAGAATCATCTGCTATTGTTATCATTCCTGTAAATTTAGCTATTTCTAAAGCTTTTTTTGCTGAATTAGCTTCAAATGTATCTCCATCTTCTATTACTTCAGGTATTTCAATTCCATCTTTTATTGATAATATTTCAATATCTTTTAAATTTTTAAAAATAGCTTTTATCTCATCTATTTTATGCTTATTTCCAGTTGCTAAAAATATTTTCATACTAATCACCTATTATTTTATTTTGTAATTCTATAATCTCATTTATTCCAGCTTCTGCTAGATCAAGAAGTTGATTTAGTTCTGCTCTTGTATAAGTTGCCTCTTCTCCTGTTCCTTGAACTTCAACAAATCTTCCATCTCCATTCATAACAACATTCATATCAACTTCAGCTGCTGAATCCTCTGAATATTTTAAATCTAACATAGGTGTTCCACCAACTATTCCTACACTTATAGCTGCTACATTTGATATAATTGGGCTTTCTGCAATTACTCCATTTTCTACTAATTTTTTCATTGCTAATGCTAAAGCTATATATCCTCCTGAAATAGATGTAGTTCTAGTTCCTCCATCTGCTTGAATAACATCACAATCAATAGTTACTGTTCTCTCTCCTAACTTATCTAAATCAACTGCTGTTCTCAAAGCTCTTCCAATAAGTCTTTGAATTTCCATAGTTCTTCCAGATAATTTCCCTTTAGCTGATTCTCTTTGAGTTCTTTCTCCAGTAGCTCTTGGAATCATTGAATATTCAGCAGTTATCCACCCTTTTCCTTGACCTTTTAAAAATGAAGGTACTTTCTCACTTACAGAAGCTGTACATATAACCTTAGTATTTCCAAACTCTATAAGCACAGATCCCTCAGCATAAAGATTAAAATCTCTTGTTATTCTAATTTTTCTAAGTTGATTTTCTGCTCTTCCGTCCTCTCTATATTTTACACTTCTTAAGTCTTCCTCTATTACAATCTCTTTTATTTCCATCTATTTTTCTCCTTTTTTTATACCAACACTGGTTCTTTTTTCTCCAAAACTATATTTTTGTCATCATCTTGCTTACCAAATTGTATTTCATAAAGATGTCTATATAATCCATTTTTAGTTAATAACTCTTTATGACTTCCTATCTCTTTTATCTCTCCATTTTCCATAACTACTATTTTATCAGCGTTTATAATAGTAGATAATCTATGAGCTATTACAAAAGTTGTTCTATTTACCATAAGTTTATCCAAAGCATCTTGAACTAATCTTTCTGACTCTGTATCCAAAGCTGAGGTAGCCTCATCTAGTATCATTATTTCAGGGTTTTGTATTAATGCTCTAGCAATTGCTATCCTTTGTTTTTGTCCTCCTGAAAGCATTGTTCCACGCTCTCCAACTTCTGTTTTAAATTGATTAGGAAGTTCCATAATAAAATCATAAGCATTTGCCATTTTACTAGCTCTTATTATCTCTTCCTCTGTAACTCCCTCTTTTCCAAAAGCTATATTTTCAGAAACTGTTCCACTAAATAAAAAACTCTCTTGTGGAACAACTCCAATATAATCTCTGTATTTTTTCAATGAAAGATTTTTTATATCTATTCCATTCACCTCTATACTTCCCTTAGAAGCCTCAAAAAATCTAGGGATTAAGTTTACAAGTGTTGTCTTCCCACTTCCACTTTTTCCAACAAAAGCTACAACCTCTCCAGCTTTAACATCAAGATTTATATTTTTTAAAACTAATTCATCTGAATCATCATAATGAAATGAAACATTTTTAAATTTCATATTTTTTATTTTTCCATTAAGTTCTTTTAGCTCACCATAATAATCTTTCTCAATAGGTACATCTAATATTTCTATTACTCTATCTGCTGACGGTAATGCCTCTTGAAGATCGTTATTTTTATTTACCAATCTTTTTAATGGCTGACTCATAAGTCCTAAAGCAGTAACAAATGATATTAAATCTCCAGCTGTCATTGTCTTAGCCACTAAGATTTGATATCCACCATATGAAGCAACTAACAACACCATAATTGTTGTAATAACTTCATTTATTGGAGAAACCTTTGCCTTAATCTTAGTACTTCTATATGACTTTTGAAACTCGTCCATACTTATCTCTTTATATCTTTCTATCATATCATCATTGTTATTAAAAGCCTTTATTACAAATACCCCAGATAGTGTCTCTTGAATAAAAGCTGTTACTGCTCCTGAAGTATCCTGTCTTATTCTTCCTGATTTTCTAATTTTTTTAGTATATTTTCTAACAGTACTGATTATCAACGGCATAACAATCAAAGCGATTAAAGCAAGTATAAAATCAACTTGAAACATTCTAAAAGTTAGGGCTATAACTGTCAAAAATTCCTTAAACATATCAAAAATAATAAAACCTATTCTTCCTAAAGTTGCTGAATCTCCAGAAAGTCTAGCCATAATATCTCCAAGTTTATTTTGCTTAAAATATGACATTGGCAGGTGTTGAAGATGTGCATAAACATCTATCTTTATATCTCTTTTTATTGTTTCTGTAACATAGTTTGACGATATTGAAGCAAAGTATCCAGTGACAACCTTAGTAATAGTTGCTACAAAAATACCAGCAATTACTAAAACCATCATTTTAGCATTTTTATTTACTAAAACATCATCTATTAAATATTTACTTAACCACGCTGGAACAGCTCCCATTGCTGAACTCACAGTTGACATTATTACAACTGCGAGCATAACCCATTTATATTTAAAACTATACCTTAAAAATGTATTTAAGGACTTATTTTTAAAAACACCTAATTTTTCTTTCATTACTCTCCTTTTATAAGAAACTCACCATAACTTTTTATAATATCCTTACCTGAAAGTCTCTCTCTTACCATTGCAATATCTCTTGCCACCTTTTCTTTTGAATCTTCAAAATGCTCTAAATATTTTTCTATCTCTTTAACATTACATCTCTCTTGTAAAAGTTCTGGATACACCTCTCTATTTAATGTTAAATTAGGGAGTGATACAAAACCAAGTTTAAGAATATGTCTTGCAATAAAAGCATTTATAACCCCTGTTTTATAAATAACCACAACAGGTATTCCTAAAAGAGCTAATTCTAAAGTTACCGTTCCAGAAGCAGCAACAGCATTTTTACACTCTTTTACACACTCTACAAGTGATGTTTCTTCATATTTTACCTCAAGATTGCTATACTTTTCTAAATCTTCATCTATCCATTTTAAATGTTCTTTACTTGATAGTTTCAATAAAAATTGTTCATCTTTTTTATTTTTTATT
Organism: Fusobacterium sp.; assembly: GCA_030527385.1. Taxonomy (GTDB): domain Bacteria; phylum Fusobacteriota; class Fusobacteriia; order Fusobacteriales; family Fusobacteriaceae; genus Fusobacterium_A. The sequence goes on from JAUNAY010000047.1 coordinate 3,943, forward strand.
AGTTCTATCATAATTGGAGACAATGCTTTTATCTCCTGTTTTCTACTACCAGGTAACAATAAAATTTTATTTCCAGTTCTCTCAACTACTGAATACTTATCTACAAAAGGATTACCAAAATATGTAACCTTTACTCCCTCTTTTTTATAAAAATCTACTTCCCAAGGAAAAATTACCATTATATGATCAGCTTTTACAAGTTTTTTTATTCTTCCTTTTCCCCATATCCATAATTTTGGAGGAATATAATAAAAAACTTCAACTTGTGGAACCTCTTTCTTTAAAAGCTCTAAAAATTTTAAATTAAACCCACCATAATCTACCAAAATAACTTTATCTATATTCTCTTTTTTTATAAATTCTATGTATTCATTAGCTTTCTTTTTTAAAAAATTATATTTTTTTATTATCTCAGTAAAACCCATTATAGCTAATTCTGTTATATCTTGAATTATTTCTACACCTTGAGCTTTACTATGCTCACCAGCTACCCCATAAAATTTTATACTTTTATCCTCTTGAAGCATAGCTTTTACAAGATAAGAAAGATGTAGATCTCCTGACACCTCACCTGTCGATACAAAAAATTTCATAATAATCTCCTTTAAACCTTTATCCCCATTATGAAAAGATTGTTTTCTTCAGCTAATTTTATAGCTTCATCTCTATTTAAAAATAACATTTTACCAGCTTCTCCAACTATTCCTCTAGCTTTTATCGAGATAGCTCTTTTAATAGTTTCTATTCCAACAGCAGGAATATCAACCCTCATATCTTGTTGTGGTCTTGACATTTTCACTATTATAGTTTTATCTCCAGCAAGCTCTCCTCCACGCAATATAGTTTTATCTGTTCCCTCTATTCCCTCAAGAGCCACTATCGAAGAATCTTTACATACTACTGTTTGCCCTGCGTCCACTTCACTAAGAGCCTTCGCTCCCTCTATTCCTATTTTTATAGTTTTTATCTCTTCAGAATTTGGTGTTATCTTAGTATAACATCTCTCCTCAAACATAAAATTTTTTAATAGATAATTTTGTGGTAAAACCTTTATTCCATTCAATCTAAAAAAAGCTATAACTGCAAAAAGGAGAGTCTCGTCCTTCTTATCAGGTACTCTTTTAAGAAGCTCCTCTCCATATTTATCTAGTTTCATATCTTTAAAAATAAGTTCTTTTTCTACTTTACCAAGCATTACTATTTTATCTATATCGTTTAGAAGAAAATGTTTTACTATTCCTCCAACTTCCCCTATATTAAATGCTTTAAAAGAGCTGTATTTTTTTATTTCAGGCTCTATGCTATCAAAGAGTCCTATTGGGAAAACATCAATATTTTGCTTTTCAGCCTCTTGCAAGAAATAAAGGGGTAATTTTCCATTACCTACTATTATTCCTATTTTTTTCATTATCTTGTGATCCCCCTACTACTTCCATTTATAAATTCTAATAGATATTTTATATTTTTATCTTCTCCATACTCCTCTTCAGCTTGTTTTATTGCTTCTTTTAAAGGTAATCCATTTCTGAAGATTATTCTATAAACTTTTTTCAAATTAGAAATTTCTTCATCTGTAAATCCTCTTCTTCTAAGTCCTATACTATTTAATCCTCTTATTTCTGCTTTATTTCCTTCGGCCAATACAAAAGGACAAATATCTTGATTTACAGCACTAGCTCCACCAATCATTGAATATGATCCTATTCTACAAAATTGATGCACTGGTGTAAGTCCACCTATTATGGCAAAACTATCAACTACCACGTGTCCTGCTAATGTTACATTGTTTGCAAGTATACAACCATCTCCAACTATAACATCGTGTGCTATATGAACATATGCCATCAATAGATTTCCACTACCTATTCTTGTTTCCCATCTATCATCTGTCCCTCTATGAATAGTTACAAACTCTCTTATAGAGTTTTTATTTCCTATGATAGTTTTTGTCGGTTCATTTTTATATTTTAAATCTTGATTTACTTTTCCAATAGAAACAAATGAATAGATTGTATTTTCCTCTCCTATTTCTGTTATTCCTTCTATAACTACGTGAGATTGTAAAACTGTATTTTTTCCTATTTTAACATCTTTTCCTATTATACAGTAAGGTCCTATTTTTACTCCATCTTCTATAACTGCTCCCTCTTCAATGATTGCAGTTTTATGAATTTCTATCAACCTAAACTCCCCCAATCTTATTTGTCTGTTATACAGAATGTAAATGTTGCCTCACAAGCTACTGTTCCATCTACTTTTGCTACTCCGTGAGCCTTTACAAAGTTTCTTTTAATTTTTTCTACTTCTACTTCATAGATTATTTGATCTCCAGGTCTTATTGGACTTTTAAATTTTGCACTCTCTACTCCTACAAAGTAAGGAACTTTTCCCTCTATTCCGTCCATTACAAGAACTCCTAAACATTGAGCCATACCCTCTACAATAAGAACTCCTGGCATAATAGGGTGCCCTGGAAAATGTCCATTAAAAAATTCCTCATTGATAGTTACATTTTTTAAACCTTTTATTTTTTGTTCCTCTTTATTTACCTCAACGATTCTATCTACCAATAAAAAAGGGTATCTGTGTGGAATTCTTTTCATAATTTCTAAAGTATCTAACATATTTTTCCTCCTAAGTTTTTTACTAATTTTTCTTTAATAATTTTGCAAATTCTATATCTAAAGCGTGTCCTGCTTTGATTGCTATTATATGAGCTTTTATAGGTTTATTTAAAACTTTTAAATCTCCTATTAAATCAAGCATTTTATGTCTTACAAATTCATCTTCAAATCTTAAACCATCTGGGTTTAAAACTCCATCTTTTTTTATCACTATTGCATTTTCAAGAGTTCCTCCAAGTGCTAAATTATTTTGTTTTAAATACTCTATCTCATAATCAAATCCAAAAGTTCTTGCTGGAGCTATCTCTTTTTTATATGTGTCTAAATCTATTTCAAACTCAGCTAGTTGTGATTTTAAAAAGCTATGATTAAATTTGATAGTATAAGTTATTTTATATCCATCATATGGTAATGCCACTATATTTTTATCATTTAAAGTTATATATGTTGGTTCTTTTATAACTATTGGTTCTATCTCTTTATCTAGCTCTTTTATTCCTGCTTCTTCAAATAGCTCTATAAATTTTTTCGCACTTCCATCACAGATAGGAAGTTCATTTCCATTTAATTCCACTATCAAGTCAGTTATTCCTGCTACATATAAAGCTGATAAAAAATGCTCTATTGTATATACTTCTGCTCCAAATTCATTATGTAAATTTGTTCCCCTAGTTAAATCAAAAGTATTTTCTATATCAAGAGCTATCTCATTTTTTCCAGTTTCCAAATCTTTTCTTACAAAAATAATTCCTTTATCATATGGAATTAACTTCATATCTATATTTTCACCCTTATGAAGACCAATTCCTGAATAGCTTATCTCTTTTGCCAATGTTTTTCTATACATATGCACCTTGCCCCTCTCTTAATTTTTAGTTAAAAATTTATCTGCCACTGCCATTGCAATTTCTCTTCTTCCATCAACAAAATTTATTTCTACTTTTTTCTCATTTACTCCTACTACAATTCCCAAACCAAATTTTTTATGAAAAACTTTTTCTCCAACTGAATATGGAAAATTTTTACTACTTTTTTTCAAATCATCAATAGTAATTACTTTTTTAAATTGTGATATATCTGATTTAGGTTTCTCTCTTTTTATCTCAATTTGTTTTACATCACGTTCAAGAAGATTTTCTGGAATCTCTCCTATAAATCTTGATGGAGTTCTAAAACTTTCTTGCCCATACATAAATCTATTTTTAGCATAAGAGATATAAAGTCTGTCCTCTGCCCTAGTAATTGCTACATAACAAAGTCTTCTTTCCTCTTCTAATTCTTTAGGCTCAAAAAATGCTCTCTGTCCTGGGAAAATTTCATTTTCCATTCCAGCTATAAATACATTTGGAAACTCTAGCCCCTTAGAGTTGTGAATAGTCATTAATTTTACATAATCCTTATCCTCTTCAAGATTATCAGTAGCACTAACTAAAGATACATTCTCTAAGTATTCTCTTAAAGTCATAGTTTCTATAACATTTTCCATCTCAATGATAGAGTTCTTTAACTCTTCAACGTTCTCTTTTCTACTTTCAGCTTCCTCTCCATAATTTGATTCTAAATAATCATAATATTTTATTTTCTTTATTAATTGTTTAAAAAGTTCTGAAACAGTTTCAGTTTCACTAATCTCTCTAAACTCTTCCATCATACCATAAAACTCTTTAAGAGTTATTCTCATATTTGCTGTAAGAGTAGCTATTTCATCAGCTTTTCCAAGTGCTTCATATACACTTATTCCATTTTCTTTTGCAAATTCATTTATTTTTTCTAAACTTTTATCCCCTATTTTTCTCTTAGGTACATTTAATATTCTAGTTAAATTTAAACTATCTTGTTTATTATTAATTACTGATAAATAAGCAATAATATCTTTTATTTCAGCTCTTTGATAGAATTGCATACCACCAAATACTTTATATGGAATATTATTTCTTAAAAATCCCTCTTCAAAAATTCTTGATTGAGCATTTGTTCTATATAAAATAGTAAAATCTCTATATTTTTTATTTTCTTTAACTTTCTTCTTTAAGATTTCATTTATAATAACCCCTACTTCTTCTCTTGCATCTTCAGAAATAAGAAGTTTTATTTTTTCCCCTGTGGCTTTATTTGTCCAAAGTTTTTTATCTCTTGAGCTAGAGTTATTTTTTATCACAGCATTTGCTGCATCTAGTATCACAGATGTAGAACGATAGTTCTCCTCTAATTTTACAACTTCAGCATCTGGATAATCTTTTTCAAAATCCAATATATTTTGAATATTTGCTCCTCTAAATCCGTATATACTTTGATTTTCATCTCCAACAACACAAATATTTCCATATTTTTTAGCAATTTTATTTATAATATTATATTGAATATTGTTAGTATCTTGATACTCATCTACCATTATATATCTAAACTTTTCTTGTATTTTTGCCAATACATCTGGAATATCTAA
>JAUNAY010000048.1 GCA_030527385.1 Fusobacterium sp.
CCCTCTATAATCAATATCATTACAAGAGTTATTATCTCTTTTCTTCTAATTTGTACCCAACTCCTTTCACTGTTCTTATACATTCTGCAAGTTCTGGTATTTTATCTCTAAGTTTAGAAATATACACATCTACTGTTCTATCTCCAGTATAATAATTACTATTCCAAACCCTATCTAATATCTTCTCTCTTGTTATAACTAAATCTTTATTTTGTACTAATAAAACCAACAAATCATACTCTTTCTTAGAAAGCTCTATCTCTTCACCTTTAAAAGTTACTAAATGTCTACTTTCATCAATCTCTATATTTTTAAATTTATATTTTTCTATTTTAACTTCTCTATTTTTATTCTTTAAAAATTTTTTTACTCTTAAAACCAGCTCTCTAGGATCAAAAGGCTTCTTCATATAGTCATCTGCACCTATTTCTAAGCCCTCTAATACATCTTCTATCTCTGTTTTAGCAGTAAGCATTATTATTATTGGTTCTCCATACTCTGAAGAAATATCTTTTACTATTTTAGCAAAATTCTTCCCATCTAAATTTGGTAACATCAAATCTAAAACTACTAAGTCGTGCTTTTTCTCTCTTAATAATTTTAATCCCTCTAAACCATCCGAAGCTTTATCTACATCATAGCCCTCTTTTGTCAAAAAATATGTAATTAACTCTTGTATCTCCTTATCATCTTCCACTACTAAAATTTTCATAGTTTCTCTCCTAATAAATGATTTATTTTTTATACTCTAATTATATCACAAAATTAAAAATGCCCACCTAAATTTCTTCTTTAAGTGGGCTAATAATTTTAGTTCCTTTTAAACTATTTTACTGGAACAAATCCTTCCTCTTTCATTATTTGCTGACCTTCAGAAGAGATTGCATAATCTACTATACCTTTAACTTCTCCATCTCTATTAGCATCTGTATACCAGAATACTTCTCTTGCTATTGGGTAAGTTTTATTAAGTACATTTTCTGGAGTTGCAGGTATTCCATCTACTGTTATTGATTCTACGCTGTTATCCATATATCCCATTCCAATATATCCAATAGCATATTTATTAGCTTTAACTTCTTGTTTTATTGCTTCATTTGATGGCATATATAGTGTTTTTGCTCCATATTCTTGAGTTCCTTTTGAATTTCCTTCTCTGATAATATGCTCTTTAAAGAATTCGTGAGTTCCTGAAGATGAATCTCTTGATAGAACTACTATTTCAGCATCTTCTCCTCCTAATTCTTTCCAGTTTGTTATTTCTCCTCTAAAAACTTTTCCTAAAGTTTTATCATCAATATCTTTTATTGGATTTGATTTGTTAGCAATTACTGTGATTCCATCATAACCTACTACTATTTCATCTACATTTATTCCTTTAGCTTTAGCTTGATCTATCTCTTTTTGTTTAATATTTCTTGATGCCATAGCTATATCTGTTGTTTTATTTATTAAAGCTGAAATTCCAACTCCTGATCCTCCACCAGTTACTGCTATTCTTGCTCCTTTATTCTCACTCATATATTTTTCTGCTATTGCTTGAGAAGCATTTAATATTGTATCTGATCCTTTTATTTGTACTACTTTTGATCTAGCTTCTGCTATTTGTCCTAATCCTAAACCACTCACTGCTATTAAAGCTGCTATCATTCCATTTTTTATAAATCTCATTTTACTCATTTTAAACCTCCTAAAAATTTTTATATTTTCATTTCACAGCTCAAATATATTATTTACTTGTTAAACAAATATTAATTAAATGTAAAACCATTGTAAAATTTTTTTAACATATTTTTTACACTCGATTAATATAACGTTAACAACACTACATTAAAATTTGTTGTGAAAAACAGGGTTTTATAATTTTTTATATATATTTTAGGAGGTAATATGTTTTCTATTAGAAGATTTAAAGATTCAAGTATGAAACATGTTCTATTTGGAATAGGAGTTTCAAATATAGTTATTATATTTTTAATATTTCTATTTATCTTTTCAAATGGAATGAAGTTTTTTAATCATTATTCTGCAAAAGATTTTTTCTTTGGAACAAAATGGATTTCACTATCTGAGTTTTTCGGATTGCTACCCTTATTGGTTGGTTCTTTTTGGGTAACTATAATAGCTCTTATAATTTCAATTCCAGTTGGAATTTTTACTGCTATCTATATAGCTGAGTATGCTTCCCCAAAAATAAGAAATGTCCTAAAAATCATTATTGAAACTATGTCTGCAATTCCGTCAGTTGTTTTGGGATTTATTGGATTATATGCCCTTTCTGGAATTATAAAGAATGGTTTTCATCTAAATAGTGGACTTACAGCTCTTACAGGAGGAATTATGTTAGCATTTATGGCAATACCAACTATTGTCAGTATAGCTGATGATTCCCTTAATGCCCTTGATAAATCATATAAAGAAGCTTCTCTTGCCTTAGGAGCAAACAAAGTAGAAACTATCTTTAATGTCCTTTTGCCAGCTGCTTTTCCAGGAATATTTGCTGGAATAATGTTAGGATTTGGAAGAATTATTGGAGAAACTTTAACCGTGTTAATGGTTACTGGAAACTCCCCTATTCTTGCTACTTCTCCACTTTCTCCTGTAAGAACTTTAACAGCTACAATAGCTGCTGAAATGGGAGAAGTAGTTCAAGGAAGCACTCACTATTTCGCTCTTTTTGCAATAGGAATTATTTTGTTTTTTATAAGCTTTATAACTAACAGTGTAGCTGATAGATTTATACAAAAATCAAGAAAGTTTAATTAATTTTAAAAGGAGTTTAAAATGATTTTAATCAAGAAGAAAAAAGAGAAAGTTGTTGAAATGATAATCAAAAGTATAGGAATTATCTCTATTTTACCTGTCTTTCTTATCTTAGGTTATATCGTATATGAGGGTATATCTGCTATTTCGTGGGAGTTTTTAACTGCTATGCCTGAAGATGGTATGAGATCTGGTGGTATCTTTCCAGCAATAATTGGTACTATTTGGCTTACTTTAGGAACTATTATCATTTCTGTTCCCTTTGGAGTTTTGACAGGAATATATTTAGTTGAATATGCTAAAGACAATTTACTAACTAGAATAATAAATTTAACAATTATCAATCTAGCTGGTATTCCAAGTATTATATATGGACTTTTTGGAATGGCACTGTTTGTAATATTCCTTCAGTTTGATGTATCAATCTTATCTGGTTCTTTAACACTTGGAATAATGTGTTTACCAGTAATTATAACTTCTACAAGAGAGGCTCTTCTTGCTATACCCAACCATTTAAGAGAAGCATCTCTTGCTCTGGGAGCTACAAAATGGGAAACTATCACTAAAGTTATTCTTCCAGCTGCACTTCCTGGAATACTTACTGGAGTTATTCTTAGTATATCAAGAGCAGCAGGAGAAACAGCTCCAATTATGTTTACAGCTGTGGCATTTTATCTGCCTTTCTTACCAGAAACACCTTGGGATCAAGTGATGGCACTGCCTTATCACCTATATGTAATCTCTACACAGGTACCAAATATGCCCGTAAAATATATGACTGGTACTCTATTTGTACTTGTAGTTATAACAATCAGTTTCAACCTTATTGGTGCTGCAATTAGACAAAAGTTTAATAATAAAAATTAAGTATATATTAGGAGGAATTATGAACAATGATGATATTAGAATTCTTGTAAAGAATTTCAATTTCTATTATGGAAATTTCCAAGCTCTTAAAGATATCAATATGGAAATAAAAAGAAATAAAGTTACAGCTCTTATTGGTCCTTCTGGGTGTGGAAAATCAACATTTTTAAGATCTATCAATAGAATGAATGATCTAATCACTGGAAGCAGATATGAGGGTGAGATTTTATTTGATGGAAAAAATATTTTTGACAAAGATTATGATATAGTTGATCTTAGAAAAAATATTGGAATGGTTTTCCAAAAACCAAATCCATTTCCTAAAACTATCTATGAAAATTTAGTATATGCTCCAAAATTGCACGGAGAAAAAAATAAAGATAAACTTGATGAGATAGTAGAAACTTCTTTAAAATCTGTTGCTCTTTGGGACGAAGTAAAAGATAAATTACACAAATCTTCTCTTGGACTTTCTGGTGGACAACAACAAAGATTATGTATTGCAAGAGCTATTTCAGTAGATCCTCAAATTCTTTTGATGGACGAACCTACATCGGCTCTTGATCCTATATCTACAGGAAAGATTGAAGAGCTTATCAGACAACTAGAAAAAAAATATAGTATTATAATAGTTACACATAATATGCAACAGGCCTCAAGAATTTCTGAATATACAGGATTTTTCTATCAAGGTGTCTTAGAAGAGTTCGACAAAACTGAACTGATTTTCACAACTCCACATAAAAAGAAAACCGAGGATTATATTACAGGAAAATTTGGATAGAAAGAATTTTAAACAGTAATTTTATCAAATATGAGGAGGAAAAAATGAGAAACTTACAAGAAAGCATTGAGGGACTTAATCAACACTACTTAGAACTTTTAAAAAATCTTAATCGTGTTTTAGATGTAAATATTGAGATGTTACATAATCAAAAATTTGAACCTGTTCTTTATGGAGAATGCGTTGTAGTAGAAGATATTATAAATGCTTTTGAAGTTAAATTAAAAGAAGATTCTATTGTTGCTATTGCAAGATTTCAACCAGCAGCAGGAAATTTAAGATTATTGATTATGTTGATCAATAGCTCTAGGTTATTAGAAAGAATGGGAGATCTTTTAAAGGCAAATTTAAGTATCATAAAAGATATTGAAAAAAATTCTCCACAAGTTGCTAAGTATTTAAAAGAGATGTTGTATCCTATGGCAACTAAAATAAAATCAATCTATGAAACTTACATTTCAGCTTTTATTAACAGTGATGAAAAAGCTCTTTATGCTCTTTTAACTGAAGATGATGAAATAGATGAGTTAGCAGAAAAAAATTTAAAAGATCTTATTACTCTTATGAAAAGTTCTCCAGAAAATGTAGACGGTGGAACTTCACTTGTACTTTTAAATAAAAAATATGAAAGATTCTCAGATCACGTTATGCACCTAGTTGTTGATTTAGTATATATTTTAAAAGGTGAAAACCTTCGTAAATTGGAACTTCTTGAAGAAAAGAAAATAAAAAAATAAAATTATTATTGACTTTTTATTTTTCTTATGATATACCTAAGTCAACAATAATTTTTGAAAAGGAGGTTTAAAATGTTTTTTAGCAGATTAAGGATAAGGAAAAACGAAAATAATATAAAAAATAAATACCTTATCTTTTTTGTATGCTGAGGGACATTATAAACTCTTAGATTTATTTACTGTTTTATATTAATATAGTTGTACCGTTTTTTAGGTACAGTTTTATTGCATATAATTTTTTAAATAATGTCAGTATAGCATTCAAGCTGTACTGACTTTTTTTTATTAATTTTTTTATGGAGGGAAGGATATGAACAATTTTACAGAAAAACTGGCAACACTTTTTGAACAACATAAAGAGGAGTTTAAAGAACTTAACGAGTATCTTTATAACAACCCTGAATTAGGTTTAAAAGAGTTTAAAGCTTGTGCAGCACACACTGCTATATTAAAAAAATATGGTTTTGAAGTAGAAACTGGTTTTGCTGGAATACCAACTGCTTTTATAGGAAAATTCACTTTAGGTAAGAACACTCCTAAAATTGCAATTCTTGCTGAATATGATGCACTTCCTGGAGTTGGACACGGTTGTGGACATAATATCTTTGGTGTTACTAGTGTTGCTACTGGTATTATGATAAAAAATATTATGGAAACTGAGAATATTGAAGGGGAGATTTTAGTTATTGGAACACCTGCAGAAGAGACAAATGGTGCTAAAGTTGATATGGCAAATCTTGGAGTATTTAATGATATTGATGTAGCTATGGCTGTTCACCCTTGTGGAGAAGCACACTATAGAAGTGGAAGTTCTCAAGCTATGGAAGCTATTCAATTTACTTTTAAAGGAAAAACTGCTCACGCTGCTGGTGCTCCTCACGAAGGAATAAATGCTCTTGATGGAGTTTTAATGTTATTTAACTCAATTAATGCTTTGAGACAACAAACTCTTGAAACAGCAAGAATTCACGGAGTTATCACAAATGGAGGAAAAGCTGCTAATATAATTCCTGATCTTGCCGTAGCAAATTTCTATGTCAGAGCTAGAACTCTTGATTATTTAAAAGGACTTGTTGAAAGAGTAAAAAATTGTGCAAAAGGTGCAGCACTTGCAACTGGAACAACTTTAGAAATAATGAACTATGAAACAAGTTTTGCTGATCTTGTTACAAATAAAAAACTTTCTGAAACTTATGAAAAAAATCTTTGTTCTCTTGGTGTAACTGAAATAAGATCAAAAGAAAGTGGAGGTTCTACTGATATGGGAGATGTTAGCCATTGTTGTCCAACTATTCACCCTAGCTTCCCACTTACAACTAATCATCTTACAGGACATAGCATAGAATTTGCTTGTGCTTCTATTGCTCCCGAAGCTTATAAAGGAATGAAAGAAGCTGCATTGTCTATGTCACTTACTGCCTTAGATATTTTTAAAGATGCTGAACTTTTAAAAGAGATAAAAGAAGAATTTAAAAAAACTTTTAACAAATAATAAACTCAAATATAAAAATATTTATATTATAAAACTTTTATTAAAATGGAGGAAAAAAATATGAAAAAACTAATTTTACTTTTTATGATCGTGATCTCATCTTTTGCTTTTGGAGCTAAAAAACTTTATGTTGGTACAAATGCTGAATTTAAACCTTATGAATATTTAGAAGGAAATGAACTTGTAGGATTTGATATTGAATTTATGGAAGCTGTTGCTAAAGAAATGGGATATGAAGTACACTGGGTTAATATGGGATTTGACGGATTACTTCCAGCTTTACAAATGAAAAAAGTTGATGCTGTTATTGCTGGTATGGGACAAACACCTGAAAGAAAAAAAGCTGTTGAATTTTCTATCCCTTATATGAGTGATTTAAAAGGAGAACATTATGTAATTGTTAATGAAAATAGCCCTATCACTAAAAAAGAACAATTAACAGGACAAAAAGTTGGAGTACAAATTGGAACTGTTCAAGAAGAATTTACTCTTGCTATTGGTGGTATCCCTCAACTATATAACGCTTGGACTGGTGCTTTAATGGATCTACAACAAAATAAAATTGCTGGAGTTATTATTGCAGATGTTTCAGCAAAAGCGTATTTAAAAAATATGACTGGACTTAAAAAAGTTGACGTTGTTATTGATAATCAACCTGGAGCTTCAATTGCTTTTAGAAAAGGTGAAGTTGAATTAGCTAAATCAGCTACTGATGCTATTCTAAAATTACAAAACAATGGTGTTTATTTAGAACTACTTAAAAAATACTTCCCTGAAAAAGTTGAAGAATTTCTAGCTTCTCAAAAAACTAAAGAAACTAAATAAACAAACTATCTAAAAATTTTTAAAAATTTAGTTTAAAAATATAAAAAATAGTTTATAATATAGGTAGCTAAAGATTTACCCGTCTTTGCTATCATAAAAACTCCACAGCCCTAACTGTGGAGTTTTTTCTTTAATATTTTTATTCTTCTATTATTCCAAAATATTTACCAGGAGAAACTCCCTCATATTTTCTAAATGTTCTAATAAATGTATTTGAACTATTATATCCTACTAATTCTGCTAAATCTTTTATTCTTAGCCCTTCATTTCCTTGCATAATCTCTTTAGCTTTCTCTATTCTATATATACTTAAATAGTTTTTAAAATTATCTCCCATAACCTTTTTAAATAGTACACTTGTATATTTAAAAGAATGCCCTAAGTGATCAGCTAAATTTTCTAATGAAATATCTATCATATAGTTTTCTTCAAGGTATCTTTCTATTTTAATTTTGACACTTTCTATATCATTTTCCTCTTCTAGTTTTGTCAATTTGCATATAGCCAATATCTTTTCTTGAAAAACATTTTTCAAATCTACTGCATTATTAATCTCTAATATCTCATTAATTTTATACTCTTTAATATCTATACTATCATTTACTTCACTAAGTTGAATTAAAATTCTATTTAAAGTATTATATAATAACACTCCAAACTCTCTAATATATTTTTTGTCTATTACTTGTCCAGATTTTTGGTTAAACATCTCATCTATTATTCTTTTTACACTTATCTCATTAGAACTTAAAGTTCTCAATATTAACTTAGATTCAACCTCAATAGGATAGTAATATTTATTAAAACTATTTTCTTTTATCTTATCTTGGAAAATTACACTATTTTGCTTATAAACATATTTGTAATCTAACATTTTTTTAGCAGTTCTATATGCCTTTGGCATCTGTAAAACATCTTTATATACATTAGTTACCACTAAACTAAACTTTAAATTAAAGTTTCTATCTATATGTGAAACTAAACATTTTAATACTTCTTCTAACTCTTCTCTAGTTAAACGCTCCTCTAAAATAAAAGCAATACTCTTATAGTCAATTCCAACTACTTCACATTTTACTTCTTCGGAAAAATATTTTAAAATATGTTCTTTTGATAAATTAAATTTATCAAAAATATTTTCTATCGAATCAATATCAAAAACTTCCATTATAACTACTCTATAGCTATCAACTTTAAAAATTTCTGAAATTTCATTTAAAAGTGATATATCCAAATGTTCTGTAATTCCTGTTATAAACTCTTTTATTCTTTTTTGCTTTTGATAATTTCTAAGTGTTAAAACTTTATTTTGTAATGAAAGATTTATATTTTGAATCTCCTCTATTTTATTT
>JAUNAY010000049.1 GCA_030527385.1 Fusobacterium sp.
ATTACAAGTACAAAAATAAAATTTTTCATCTTCTTCTAACATAAATTGAAAAGGACGAACTTTAGGTTTTCCGTCTAATCCAATAGTTGCTAAATATTGTATAGGATTTTTCTCAAAAAAATCTAAAATTTCATTTTTCATAATTCTAACTCCTTTTAACATTATTGATTTTATGCTAGCATAACTATATAATATACTCAAATAACCACTTTGTAAAGTAAGCACTTTATTGTAACACTGTAACCAAAAAGATACTATTAGAGTTTTTTAAGGAGTCTAGCTATGAAAAATAAAAAAAATTTAGAGTGTCCAGTTGAAATAACTTTGTCTCTTATACAAAACAAATGGAAAATTCTTATTTTGAGAGAGCTATTAAATGGAAAAAAAAGATTTGGTGAAATAAAAAAATCTTTAAGCCCTATTTCACAAAAAGTTTTAACTCAAAATTTGCGTGAAATGGAAGAGGATAAGATGATTATTAGAAAAGTATTTGCTGAAATACCACCAAAAGTTGAATATTCTCTTACAGAATTAGGTTTTTCTCTAAAACCTATCTTAGATGCTATGTACAGCTGGGGAGAAAATTATAAAACAAAAGGGTAATTCATATAGAATTACCCCTTATATATTTTACTATTTAGACTCAGCAATTAGTTCATTTGCTTCTGCAATTATAGCATCTGCATCTAGTCCGTGAGCTGAAATTCCTTCTCCTAAAGTTTCTCCAGCTGCGATCATACAACCAATACAACCTAATCCGTGTTTTCTGAAGATTTCAGCAAGTATAGGATATTGTTGAACTGCTTCTAAGATATTCATATCTTTAGTTATCATTTATTACCACTCCTTAAAATATATAGTTTTTTATTATCTAATTATATAAAAATTTACTTCTTATGTCAACTTTTTTCAAAATTATCTTCCTACTACATTTAATAGATCGTGTACCCTTACAATTCCTACCAATTTTACATCTTTAAACACTGGTAATACAGATATTTGGCTCTCTCTATTTTCCATAAGTTCAAGTGCATCAATAGCCATACTATCTTCACTAACTCTTGTAAAGTTTCTTGTCATTATATCCTTAGCTTTTAAATTGAAAAACTCCTCTTTTCTTTTCAAAGCTCTTCTAATATCTCCTTCAGTGATTATTCCTACCATTAGGTCACCATTCATTACACACACAGCACCTAATCTCTTCTCTGTCATCACTAAAATAACACTATCTATACTACTTTCTTTATCACAAAATGGAATTTTATCATCTTTGTGCATCACGTCACTAACTTTCATTAAAAGTCTTTTTCCTAAGCTTCCACCTGGGTGATAAAGAGCAAAATTTTCAGGTTTAAAATCTCTTTTTTTAATTAAAATTGCAGCAAGAGCATCTCCCATAACTAAAGTACTTGTTGTTGAGGACATAGGAGCCAAATTTAATGGACAACCCTCTCTTTTTACCCCTATATTTAAGATTTTATCTGCTGATCTTCCCAATTTTGAGTTTCTATTTCCAGTCATAGCTACTATTTTTGCACCTATTTTTTTTATAGATGGAAGTATTGCAACTATCTCATCACTATTCCCACTATTTGAAATAGCTAAAACTACATCATCTTTAGAAATCATTCCTAAATCTCCGTGTAACCCCTCTGCTGAATTCATAAACACTGCATATGTTCCTGTTGATGCTAAAGTTGCTGCTATTTTTTTACCTATAAGTCCAGATTTTCCTATTCCTGTTACAACTACTTTTCCTTTTGATTCTAAAATTATATTTACTACATCTATCATTTCAGAATCAATTTTTTCTTTTACTATTTTTAACTCTTCTATTTCAGAATCAAATATCTCTTTAGCATAATTAATTATATCCATTCCCTTGTCACCTCTTGATTATCTTCCTTTTACAAGGTCATCTATTTTTATTGCTACTTTTAATATCTCTTCTAAATCAGATAGATACAGCATATTTGGTCCATCTGAAAGAGCGTTCTCAGGATTTGGGTGTACTTCAGCAAATATTGCATCTACACCTATTGCAAGTCCTGCTCTCATCAATGGATAAACATACTCTCTATCTCCAGAAGTAGCTGTTCCTAATCCTCCTGGTTTTTGTACAGCGTGTGTTACATCAAATACAACTGGGTACCCAAATTTTCTCATTTCTAAAAGTGATCTCATATCTACAACCATATTGTTGTATCCAAATGTACTTCCTCTTTCACACAACATCACTTGAGGGTTTTTGCTCTCTTCCATCTTAGTAACTACATTTTTCATATCCCAAGGTGCAAGAAATTGTCCTTTTTTTACATTTACAGGAAGCCCTGTTTCTGCTGCTGCTATAAGAAGATCTGTTTGTCTACACAAAAAAGCTGGAATTTGAAGTAAATCTACTACTTCTGCAGCTTTTTTACATTGCCATACTTCGTGTACATCTGTAACAACTGGTACATTATAAGTATCTTTTACTTTTTTTAATATTCTTAATCCCTCTTCTATTCCAGGTCCTCTATATGAATGAATAGAAGATCTATTTGCCTTATCAAAAGATGCTTTAAAAATATATTTTATTCCTAATTTATCACAAATATTTTTTATTTTACCAGCAACTTCCATTACTAACTCTTCAGATTCTATAACACAAGGTCCTGCTATCAATGTAAATCTATTGTTGCCACCAATTTCAATATCTTTTCCAACTTTTACTTTTTTTACTTCACTAACTAGCATTTTTCCCCCTTTATTTTCCACATTTTTTTCTTATAATTTCACGTCTTGCAATCTCTCTATCATCAAAATGAATTTTTTTTCTACCTAATATTTGGTATGTTTCGTGTCCTTTCCCTGCTAAAAGAACTATATCATTTTTTTGAGCTAACTCTATCGCTTTTGAAATTGCTTCATCTCTATCAAAAATAACTAAATGGTTATCCTTTTTCATTCCAACTAAAATATCATCTATTATTTTTTCTGGATCCTCTGTTCTTGGGTTATCAGATGTAACTATCGCTAAATCACTAAGATCTTCTGCTATCCCTCCCATTATAGGTCTTTTACTAGCATCTCTATCTCCACCACAACCAAAGACAGTTATTATTCTACCTCTTTTTAATTCATTTATACTTTTTAAAATATTTTCAAGAGCATCTCCTGTATGACAATAGTCAACTATTACTCCAAAATCTTGTCCACAGTTTACAAGCTCAAATCTTCCAGGTGCTCCCTTTGCTCCTTTTATTCTTTCTAATATTATACTTAAATCTACTCCTAACAATATAGCCACAGAAATAGCCCCTAAGATATTATACATATTATATCTACCTAAAATTGCTAATTTTATCTTAGTTACAAAACTATCTACTGTTATTTCTACCTCTTGCCCATCTCCGTGAAACTCCAATATTTTTCCTTTTACTCTTCCCTCATTATACATTCCATAAGCTATTCCTCCAAATTCAGAAGAAAGTCTTTTTCCATAAAGATCATCAATATTAATTGCACAATTTTTTTTACAATTTTCTTTCATCATTGTAAATAATATTCTCTTAGCTTGAAAATACTCTTCCATACTCTTATGAAAATCTAAATGATCTAAAGTTAAATTAGTAAACATTGTTGCATCAAACTCTAGCATATTAACTCTTCCTAAAGCTAAAGCGTGAGAACTAACCTCCATTATTAAATATTTTATTCCTTTTTCTATCGATTTTTTACACATTTTAACAATATCTAACGATTCTGGAGTTGTATTTGGAGCCTCTATTATCTCATCTCCTATTTTATACTCAACTGTTCCTATTCTTGATACATTCTCACTACCTAAAATAGTTTCAAGAAGATAAGTCGTTGTAGTTTTTCCATTTGTTCCTGTTATTCCAACTATTTTTAATTTTTTTTGTGGCCAATCATAAAAATTAGAAGCTATAACTCCTAAATTTCTTCTTAAATCTTCCACTAAAATATATTCAACAGGAAATTTTGTTTCAACCTCTTTAGAAACTAATATACAAGTAGCTCCATTTTTTACTGCTTGTTCTATGTAGTTATGTCCATCTACTACGGCACCCTCTAAAGCTACAAATATATTTCCTGATTTTATCTTTCTTGAATCATACTCAATTCCTGTATAAACCTCTTTATCAAGTTTTTCCTTTAAAACTTTATATTTCAGACCTGCTAATATTTTATTCATAAATACTCCCTTAAAGAAATTTGTGTTTTAAATAAGAAAATCAGTCAGCTTCTTTCAACTGACCGTATTTCTCATATTCTTCATAAGTTATTCTTTCAAGTTGTTTCTTATACTTTATCAACTCATTTGTTAGTTGATTTTGTAAAAGAAAAAAATCTTTATTTAATTCGTCCATATAATCCCAATCTGGACTCTCTTTTCTCATCTCTTGCTGAATTCTAATTCTTATACCTTTTAATTGTTGTTTTATCTCATTAGATTTTATAATTAAATCTTCTCTTAAACCTATAATCTCTGTTTTCTGCTCATTAGTTAAATTATTAAAATATCTAGTACACCCTTCTATAACTATCTCATTTGCATACATAGGAGTTATACAAAAAAATATTGTTAATATCATTAAATTGACATATCTCATATTAGCCTCCAGTTTATACAGCTATTTTTTCAATTATATTTGACATCTGTGTCATATTTGTGACAATCATATCATTTTAATATAAATTATAAAACAACTTCAAAACTATCATTTTAACTGTTATTTAAACATTCTCGATCTGCCAATTTATCTCCTCTTTTCCTAAGGATTTTAATAGAGTATTTATCTTTTTAAAATGTCCACAACCAAAAAATCCATTCCACGCTGAAAGAGGACTTGGGTGTGCTGCTTCTAAAATATAGTGCTTACTTTGATCTATAAAACTCTTTTTCTTTCTTGCATTTGCTCCCCAAAGCACAAATATCACTGGTTCTTCTCTTTCATTTAAGTATTTTATTATATTATCTGTAAATATTTCCCACCCTATTTTAGAGTGTGAGTTAGCTTCTCCAGCTCTAACTGTTAATGCAGTATTAAGAAGAAGCACTCCCTGTTTAGCCCAAGGAACTAAATAACCATTATTAGGTATGTACGTTCCTAGTTCTTGACTCAACTCTTTATACATATTTTGTAATGATGGTGGTGTTTTTATTCCTATATTTACAGAAAAAGCTAACCCGTGTGCTTGATTTGCACCGTGATATGGATCTTGTCCTAAAATTAAAACTTTACACTCTTTAAAGCTTGTTAATTTTAAAGCTGAAAATATATCATCTGGTTTGGGGTAAATAGTTCTAGTTTTATACTCAGTTATTAAAAATTTTCTTAGTTTTTGATAATAATCTTTTTGAAATTCATCTTTTAAGATTTCGTCCCAATCATTTCCTATATGTACCATTTTTCCCCCATTCTTTTTTATAAATTTTTTATTAATCTTTTGCTATTTTTAAACAATTAGGGAATCTTTTTCTCATTCCACACGCTGAACATTGTTTTCTACAATCTGCTGTTAAAGCTCCCTCTTTAGCCTTTTCATTTTCCCTTACTAAGAAACTCTTATCTACTCCAATATTTACCATATCCCAAGGTAACTCCTGCTCTAATTCTCTACTTCCAAGATATGATTTTTCATCTATTCCTAACTCTTCAGCTGCTGATTTCCAAATTTCAAAGTTATCTCTATAATCGTCTAATTTAGCCCCTTTTTCCCAAGCCCTTTGAATTAGATCTCCTGTTCTTTCATCTCCTCTTGATAGTAATCCCTCAAGATATGATTTTTTACTGTCGTGTATTCTTAAAGTACAATGTTTTGATCCCTTAAATAGATCTCTTAGTATTTTATGTTTTCTTTTCATCTCTTCCATATCCATCTGCTCTGCCCATTGGAAAGGTGTATGTGGTTTTGGAACAAAGTTTGACACACTCACTGTTACATTTATTCTCTTACTAATAGGTCTACATCTTTGAATTACCTTTGTTGCTAAATCATATATTGCTGCTACATCTTCATCAGTTTCATACGGCAATCCTATCATAAAATAAAATTTTAAATTTTCCCATTTTCCTCTTATTGCTGCTTCTGCTGTATCTAAAACATCAGATTCCTCTACACCCTTATTTATTATATCTCTTAGTCTTTGAGATCCTGCTTCTGGAGCAAATGTAAATCCTGTTCTCTTTCCTCCACTTATATCATCTGCAACTTGTACAGAGTATGGATTCATTCTCAACGATGGAAGTGAAATTCCTAAATTTTTATTTTCATATTTACTTTTTAATTTTTTTATAAGTTCATCTATTTTACTGTAATCACTACTACTTAAAGATGAAAGAGATATCTCTGAATATCCTGTATTCTTTATCATTTTTTCTATTAATTCACAGTTTTTAGTAAGACTTCTCTCTCTCACTGGTCTGTACACTATTCCTGCTTGACAAAATCTACACCCTCTTGCACAACCTCTTTGAATTTCAACAGATGCTCTGTCGTGAACAATATTGATATATGGTACAAGTTGATCATCATAATAATCTGTTTTATTTAGATCTTCAACTATTGCTCTTTTTATTATTTTTTTACCTTTATGAAGTGATGGAACATATACACCATCAAGTCCCTCTATCAACTCCAATTTTTCAGCTTTTGTTTTGCTAGAGTTTGCTACCATTATTTTAGCAATCTCTACCATCACATCTTCTCCATCTCCTATAACTATAAAATCTAAAAATTTTTCCATTGGTGCTGGGTTCATCATACAAGTTCCCCCTGCCATAATAAGTGGATACTCCTCTCCTCTTTTATCTCTTTCCACAGGAATTCCCGCTAAATCAAGAGCGTTTAATACATTTGGATAACTCATCTCATATGAAAGAGAAAATCCTACTATATCAAATTCTTTTAATGGAGTCTTACTTTCTAATGAAAACATTGGAATATTATCTGCTCTCATAATCTCTTCCATATCTTCCATTGGTACAAATCCTCTTTCTAAAGAGAATCCCTCAACTCTATTCATCAAACTATATAAAATTCTTATTCCTAAGTTTGACATTCCAACTTCATAAATATCTGGAAAAAATAGGCACATTCTTGTTTTAAACTCATCTTTATGAATACTATTTATTTCATTTCCTAAATATTGTGCTGGCTTTTCCACTTTTAATAAATATTTATCTAAATTTACTCTCATTTTTTCCTCTCTTTTTTATAAAATTTATATACTCTATTTTAACATTTTTAAAATAATTTACCTACTCTTTTATTTTATTTATTTATCATCTAATTTTTGAAACTCTTGTATCTTTATACTGTCACTTTTAATATGGTGGTTTTGGCATAATTTTGCCAGTTCATAATTTATATTTTTTAATTTATTAAATCCATCTTCACTATGTTTTTCAAGTTTTTTATCTCCAAAAATAACTTTTTTCACCCTTTTTAATAAAGAGGGATTTTTCTTCCCGCAATCGTGTAATAATGCTAATTTTAAATATATATTATCATCTTTTAAAATTTCATTTTTCACTACAAAACCATATAATCTAAAAGAGTGTATTTTATCATATCTTGACATAGAATCAAATATTTTAAACTCTTCATCTGACAAAACACTCTTTACCAGAATATCATTTTTTTTATTATATTTTCCAAAAATATATAGCAATCCTTGTTTTATTCTACTTTCTATTTTTTCAATCATTCTATTATCCTATTTCTCTTACAATAATATTCTTATATATCTTTTTTAATTTTTTTATATTGCTACCTTTTTTTCCGATAAACTCTCCCTTAGCTCCTTTTTTTACATAAAAAATATATAGTTCCTTGTCAGCAGTAGCTTCAGCAAATAAAACATTTTCTATCTCTACTTCACACTCTTCTAAAATTATATTTTTTAATTCATCTTTTAAATAAATCTTTTCTAAAGTTAGATATTTTCCCATAAGAGCTTCTTTTCTTCCAGTTAAAATATATCCTGACATTATTCTTACCTGCTTAGGCATAAATGAATTTCCTAAAAATCTCAGTTTCCCATTTTCATAACTGATTTTTACCTCTCTAATATGTTCTTTTAACTCTAAACCTTTTTTATCTGTAAATTCACTGACATCATAAGTTCCACTTAGTTCAAAACATAATTTTTCTATATCTTCATCTTTATTTAAAATCAATTTTTTAGGATAACTATATATATACTCTCTTTTTTCAATCATATCTGGAAATACAAGATTTGGAAAAGTTTTCTTTATCATTGTAACTTTTAAATTCACATCAGAAAATTGATTAAATTTGTCTTGTAACTCTTTTAAATTACCATTAAAATTGCTACTAACATATAAAATATTTTCATTAGCACTTACTTTTGAATCAGTTCTTCCAGCTTGCTGAATTCCTTTAGCCCACGAAAAACCTATTTTTTCCATAATCTCTTTAAAACTACCCTTTATACTTTTTTTCCCAGCCATTTCATCAAAAGAATGAAATTTTTGTCCGTTGTATGAAATATAAAACATATATCCATATTTGGTTGTTTTTTCAATAGCTCTTATGTCCAAATTATCCCTCCATATTTTTTCAATTCTTTTAATTATATCACATCTATCTAAGAAAAAAAAGTATAGCTCCAAAAAGAAAAACGGTTAAAGTTTTGCAAAATACA
>JAUNAY010000050.1 GCA_030527385.1 Fusobacterium sp.
CTTTAAAATATACGATTATTTTATTTAAAAAAGTAATGGTGGATAATTTTAAAAATTATTTAAGTATATATAGATTAGAAAAAGCTAAAAAAATTATTCACGAAAATCCTGATTTAAAGATAAAAGAACTTGCAGAACTTATAGGTTATAACAGTTCAAATACTTTTATAAGAATATTTAAAAAATATGAGGGAATATCTCCAGGAAAATATTTTGGAATAGGAGAACACGATGAATAATAAAAAAACTTTCTCGTAAGAGGAAGTTTTTTTTATGTTCTATTTTGAAAAAGAATAGATATAAATAACAGAAAAATCAAACTTTTAAATTTATAATATATGTTCTAAAAAAGAAATAAAAATATTATAACAAATCTTATTATAAAAAAATGATTGACATTTTATATAAAAAAATATATTATACTTGTATACAAGTATACAGAAGAAAAAATATAATTAAAGGAGGAAAATCAATGCAAGAATTTATGAACAAAGACTTTTTATTGAAAAATAATATCAGTAAAGAATTATATCATGAATATGCTGAAAAAATGCCTATCTTTGATTTTCATTGTCATTTAAGTCCAAAAGAAATTGCTGAAAATGAAAGTTATGATAATCTTACTCAAATATGGCTATATGGAGATCATTACAAATGGAGAGCAATGCGTTCTAATGGTATAGATGAAAAATATATCACTGGAGATGCAAGTGACTATGAAAAGTTTTTAGCTTTTGTAGACACTATGGAATACGCTTATGGAAACCCACTATTTCATTGGTCACATTTAGAATTAAAAAGATTCTTTGGAATAGAAGAAGTTTTAAATAAAAAGAATGCCGAAGTTATTTGGAATAAAGCTAATGAGCTTTTAAAAACAGAAAATTTTAGGGCAAAAGCACTTATAAAAAATGCAAATGTAAAAGCTTTATGTACTACAGATGATCCAATTGATGATCTTAAATATCATCAAATAATTGCTCAAGATAAAGAGTTTGGAGTAAAAGTTTTACCAACATTTAGACCAGATAAAGCAATCTTTATAGAAAAAGCAGATTATCTTGATTGGATTAAAAAGCTTGAAAAAGTTTCAGAGATAAAAATAGATAGCTTTGCATCTTTGATGAAAGCTATGGAAGAAAGAGTAAAATTCTTTGTAGATAACGGTTGTGTAGTTACAGATCATAGTATTGAAGTACCATTCTTTAAACTTGGAACAATAAAAGAGATTGAAGAGGTATTTAGAAAAGCTCTTGATGGTAAATCATTAACAGTTGAAGAGGTAGAAATATATAAAACAGCTTTAATTGTTAATCTTGGAAGAGTGTATAACAAATATAATTTAGCAATGCAAATTCACGTTGGAGCATTAAGAAATAACAATACAAGAATGTTTAACAAATTGGGTGGAGACATTGGATTTGACTCAATAGGTGATTATAACTATGCAAGATGTATTTCTGGATTATTAAATGAACTAGATAAGACAGAAGAGTTACCAAGAACAGTTCTTTATTGTTTAAACCCTAATGATAATGAAATGTTTGGAACAATGATAGGAAACTTCCAAGATGGTAAAGTTGCTGGAAAAATACAATTTGGATCTGGTTGGTGGTTTAATGATCAAAAAGATGGAATGACTAGACAGATGACAGCTCTTGCAAACTTAGGATTATTAAGAAGATTTATAGGAATGCTTACAGATTCAAGAAGCTTCCTTTCATATACAAGACACGAGTATTTTAGAAGAATTATGTGTAATTTAGTAGGAACTTGGGTTGAAGATGGAGAGATTCCATATGATAAAGAGATCTTGGAACCTATGATAAAAGAGATATGTTTTAACAATGCTAAAAATTATTTTAATTTAGATATCTAAAATTAAGGAGGGAAAATATGAAATTATCATTCAGATGGTATGGAGATTCAGATCCAGTAAGTCTTCAATATATAAGACAAATACCTAAAATGCACAGTATTGTTACAGCTGTATATGATGTACCAGTTGGACAAGAATGGGATATGGACAGAATAAATACTTTAAAAGCTAAAGTTGAAAATGCAGGACTTCATTTTGATGTAATTGAAAGTGTTCCAGTACACGAAGATATTAAATTAGGACTGCCTACAAGAGAACTTTATATCGAAAATTATAAAAAGAATATAAGAAACTTAGCAAAAGCAGGAGTTAAAGTAATTTGTTATAACTTTATGCCAGTATTTGACTGGACTAGATCTCAACTAGATAAAGAGTTAGAAGATGGATCAACAGCTTTAGTTTACTACAAAGATCAAGTTGATAAATTAGATCCATTAAACAGTAATTTATCTCTTCCAGGTTGGGACTCAAGCTATACAAAAGAAGAGATGGCAGAGTTATTTAGACAATATAAAGAGATAGGAGAAGAGGGACTTTGGGCTAACTTAGAATATTTCTTAAAAGAGATAATTCCAGTAGCAGAAGAGTGTGATATCAAGATGGCTATTCACCCTGACGATCCACCTTGGTCAATATTTGGACTACCAAGAATCATAACTAATGAGGCTAACCTAGATAGATTCTTAAAATTAGTTGATAGCAAATACAACGGACTTACTCTATGTACAGGATCATTAGGAAGTGGAAGTTTTAATGATATGGTTAAATTAGTAGATAAATACAGTGCAATGGGAAGAATTCACTTTATGCACGTTAGAAATGTAAAACTTCTTGATGATGGAGTAAGCTTTGAAGAATCAGCACATTGTGCGTCTTGTGGATCACTAGATATAGTTGGAATTATGAAAGCTTTATATAAAAATAACTTTGATGGATATTTAAGACCAGACCACGGAAGAATGATTTGGGGAGAAACAGGAAAACCTGGATATGGATTGTATGATAGAGCTTTAGGAGCAAGTTATATAACAGGAATTTGGGATACTCTTGAAAAATTAAAATAGTATTTTACTAGGAGGAGTTAAAATGAAATTGTGTTTAAAAGAGTTAAAAAATATAGAGACTTCTTTAAAAGAAACAGTAAAAACTCCTATGTATGATATAGAAAAAATTAAGGAAAATACAAAAAAAGCACCAAAATGGTTACATTTTGGTGCTGGTAATATTTTCAGAGCATATATAGGAAAAATGGCACAAAATCTTTTAAATAAAGGATTAGAAGATACAGGAATAATAGTAGCAGAAAGTTTTGATGAAGAGATAATAGATAAAGTATATACTCCATATGATAATTTAACAATGTTAGTAACTTTATTTAAAAATGGAGAGTTTGAAAATGAAATCATTGGAAGTATTGTAGACACTGTTAAAATTAGTAGTGAAAAGGAAAAATTAGTGGAGATAGCTACTGCTCCATCACTTCAAATGATAAGTTTTACAATAACAGAAAAAGGATATAATTTAAAAGCACCTAATGGAGAGTTTTTTAAAGTAATAGAAGATGATTTTAAAAATGATCCTAAAGAAGCTAAACACGTAATGAGTATTCTTACAGCTCTTTTATATGCTAGATATAAAAAAGGTAAGATGCCTATTAGCCTTGTAAGTATGGATAACTGTGCAGGAAATGGGGATAGAGTAAAAGCAGCAGTATTAGAGATAGCAAAACATTGGATAGCTAATAATTTTGTAGAGGCTGAATTTTTAGACTATCTTTCAGATGATTCAGTAGTGGCATTTCCAGTATCTATGATAGATAAAATCACTCCAAGACCAGCCAAAGTAATTGAAAAGCACTTAGAAGAATTAGGATTTGAAAATATGGATATAGTTGTAACTGAAAGAAACAGTTTTACAGCTCCATTTGTAAATGCAGAAGCTCCAGAATATTTTGTAGTGGAGGATAAATTCCCAAATGGTAAACCACATATAGAATTATCAGAAGCAGGTGTATATGTTACAGATAGAGAAACAGTTGAAAAAACTGAAAGAATGAAAGTAACTACTTGTTTAAATCCATTACATACTACATTAGCAGTTTATGGTTGTCTATTTAACTATAAAACTATATATGATACTGTAAATGATCCTCTTTTAAATAAATTAATAAAAAATATTGGATATAATGAGGCATTACCAGTTGTTGAGAATCCTGGAATACTAGATCCAAAAGCTTTCATAGATGAGGTAGTAAATGAAAGATTCCCAAATCCATATATTCCAGATCAACCAGAGAGAATAGCAACTGATACTTCTCAAAAAGTAGGAATAAGATTTGGAGAAACTATAAAAGCATATCTAAATAATAAAGATTTAGATGTTAAATCTTTAAAATATATTCCAATGGTATATGCAGGTTGGTTTAGATATCTTATGGGAATAGATGACAATGGAAATGAGAGATCTATTAGTAATGATCCAATGCTAGATATGTTAAAAAGTAAAATAGCAGGAATAGAATTTGGAAAGCCTGAAACATATAAGGGACAATTAAAAGAAATATTAAAAAATAAAATGATCTTTGGGGTAGATTTAGAAGAAGTTGGATTATCAAGTTTAATTGAAAAATATTTTGTAGAAATGTTAGCTGGAAAAGGTGCAGTTTACAATACATTGAAAAAATATTTAGCAGATTAATATTAAATTTATTAGGGGAGGACTTAATGAAAAAGATATTTAGAATGTTTTTAAGTATAATTCTCGCATTAGGAACACTAGTAGCATTTACAGCTTGTGGGAAAAATGACAATAGAACAATAGTAAGAGTGTCTCACAACCAAGCAGCTGATCACCCTACAAATATAGGGCTTTTAGCTTTTGAAAAATTTATAGAAAGCAAATTAGGGGATAAGTATGATGTGCAAATATTTCCTAATGAACTTTTAGGTTCACAAGTAAATACAGTAGAACTTACACAAACAGGAGCGATTAACTTTACAGTAGCAAGTAATGCTATACTTGAAAGTTTTGATGATATATATCAAATCTTTAACTTGCCATATTTATTTAATAGTCCAGAACATTACCACGCAGTAATGGATGATAAAGAGTTAATAAAACCAATTTTTACATCAACAGAAAAATCTGGATTTGAAGCAGTGGCGTGGTTAGATGCAGGAACAAGAAACTTTTATACTGTAAAAAAACCAATAAGAACTCCTGATGATTTAAAAGGATTAAAAATCAGAGTACAACAATCAGCATCAAATATTAGAATGATGGAACTATTTGGAGGAGCAGCAACTCCTATGGGATTTGGAGAAGTTTATACAGCTTTACAACAAGGTGTTATAGATGGAGCTGAAAATAACGAGCTTGCTTTAACAAGTAACAAGCACGGAGAAGTTTGTAAATATTATTCATATAATATGCACCAAATGGTACCAGATATTGTAATAGGAAACTTAAGATTTTTAAATAGTTTATCTCCAGAAGAGAGAGCTATTTTTGATGAAGGATTTAAAATTATATCAAAAGTTCAAAGAGAAGCTTGGGGAAAATCTGTTGATAAAGCTATTCAACAAGCTAAGGATATGAATGTAGAATTTATATATCCTGATGTACTTGCATTCCAAGAAAAAGTTTTACCACTTCACGAAGAGGTATTGACAGCAACTCCTAAATTAAGACCAATCTATGATAAGATTCAAGAGATTGGAAGAGAGATAAAAGGAGGTAAAAATTAATGGAAGGAATAAGAAAAAGTTTAGATAAACTTATTTTAGGAATATGTGTTATTCTTTTTATGTTAATGACTATTGTAGGAACTTACCAAATTTTAGTAAGATATGTATTTAAGTCTCCAAGTACGATATCTGAAGAGTTAATATCTTATTCTTTTGCTTGGATGTCAATGTTTGCAGCATCATACATTTTTGGAAAGAGAGACCATATGCGTATGGTATTCTTTATTGAAAAATTTAGTAAAAATGCTCAAAAAACAGTTGGAATAGTAACTGAAATAGTAATCTTATTATTTGCATTAGGAGTATTAGTTGGTGGAGGAAGTTATATCACTTCATTGAGTATGACTCAAATGACTCCAGCATTAAAGATTTCAATGGGATATATCTATTTAGTTATTCCAGTGTGTGGAGTTATGACAGCTATATACAGCGTTCTTAATATTATTGATTTAATGAAAAAGGAGGCATAGGGATATGGTATTAACAACAGCGTTAATTATGTTTAGTGTACTAGTTGTGACACTACTTCTTGGATTTCCAATTGCAATAAGTATTGGGTTATCTTCAATACTTGCAATACTTCCATCACTAGCCCTAGATAATACTCTTGTAACAGGGGCTCAAAGAATATTTTCAGGAATTTCAAACTTTACATTGATAGCTATTCCATTTTTCATTTTAGCAGGAAATATTATGAACCAAGGTGGTATAGCAAAAAAAGTAGTTGCATTTGCTCAATCTTTAACTGGTAGAGTACCTGGATCATTAATGCAAACAAATGTACTTGCAAATATGATGTTTGGAGCTATTTCTGGATCTTCAGTAGCAGCTTGTGCAGCTATGGGAGGAATTTTGTTACCAATGGAAGAGGAAGAGGGATATGATAAAAAATTAGGTGCAACAGTTAATATTGCAACAGCACCAACAGGACTTCTTATTCCACCTTCAAACTCTTTAATTGTATACTCACTTGTAAGTGGAGGAACATCAGTAGCAGCTTTATTTATGGCTGGATACATTCCTGGAATTTTATGGGGAATAGGTTGTATGATTTTAACTTTCTTCCTTGCAAAAAGCAGAGGAATGAAAGGAAAAACTGGAGTTAAATTTAAAGTTGTAGTTTCAACTTTCTTAGATGCTTTACCATCATTAGCTTTAATAGTAATTGTTATTGGTGGAATAATCAGAGGAATATTTACACCAACTGAAGGATCAGTAGTAGCAGTTGTTTATACTCTTCTTCTATCAATGCTTTTTTATAGAACTATTGATTTTAAAGGGTTAATTAAAATATTTGAAGAAAGTGCTAAGATGACAGGGGTAATTGTATTCCTTATTGGAGTATCAACTATTATGTCTTGGGTAATGGCATTTACAGGTGTACCTCAAGCAATTTCAAGTTTAATTTTAGGAATGACTGAAAATAAATTTGTTATTTTACTATTAATGAACCTATTATTACTATTCATAGGAACATTTATGGACGTAACACCAGCTATTTTAATATTTACTCCAATCTTCCTTCCAATAGTAAAATCTTTTGGAATGAGTCCTATTCAATTTGGTATTATAATAGTATTTAACCTATGTATAGGAAATATTACTCCACCAGTTGGAAATACTCTATTTGTTGGAGTAAAGGTTGGTAACTTAAAGATAGAAGATGTTATGAGAGAATTAATTAAATATTATGCAGTAATAATCCTTGTTTTAATGTTAGTAACATATTTACCACAGCTTTCAATGTATCTACCTATGGTAAGTGGATTAGCTAAGTAAAAGTGTTAATAATATAAATATATAGATGCTGGAGAGTATTCCCCTTTACACTCTCCAGCATTTTATATTATTTAGATAAAAAAAGTGTTGATATATTATCAATACTCAAAATAGAAGTTATATTTTATTGCGCATCTAAAATTCTCTTAGTTAAATCTGGAAAATTTCCAATTAGTATGTCTACTTTTTTAGAAATTAAATCTCTTATTTCATCTTCTTTGTTTACTGTCCACGTATTAATTTCAATGCCAAAAGTTTTAAGACTTTTAACTATGTCAGGAGTTAAAATTGCAAAATGTGGGTGGTAACACTCTATGCAATTGTCTTTAGTATATTTTCCAGGATTTAGAATCCACGTTTCTGTGAGAAATCCACATTTAATATTAGGAGCTAAGGCTTTCATTCTTAAAACACTATAATGATTAAAACTAGAGATTATTACTCTATCTTCAAGTTTAAACTCTTTAATCAGATTAAAAACTTTTTCTTCAATTCCAACATATTCAAATATGCCAGTTTTTAATTCTATATTAGTAATAATATTTGTTCCTTTTATAAGATTAAAATATTCTCGTAAAGTTGGAATTTTGTTAAATCCAAATTTTCCAGTATAAATATATGAAGCATCAAATTCTTTTAATTGATCATAAGTGTAATCTACAACCAATCCTTTTCCATTGGTTGTTCTATCAATAGATTCATCGTGAATAATTACTATTTCGCCATCTTTTGTTAGTTGGACATCAAGCTCAATACCATCGGCTTGGACTTCTATTGCTTTTTGAAAAGCTAATAGAGTATTTTCGGGATATTTTCCACTAAAACCTCTATGAGCAAAATTTTTAATCATAAAATCACCTTTAAATATTTAAAATCATATAACATTATAAATCTTAATCTGTTAAAATTCAATTGGTTGAGATTATAAAGTTATATTTTCTTCAGTTTCAACATCAAATATATGAACTCTTTCACTATTAAAATAAAATGTTCCTGTCTCTCCATAAGTTAAACTTAAACTTTTTCTAGCTTCTATTCTTGAAACAAAATTATAACCATCTATTGAAAAATGTAAAAA
>JAUNAY010000051.1:0-6482 GCA_030527385.1 Fusobacterium sp.
ACTGGAGTTACTTGAAAATTTATTTATTTTTTTTACCAACACCATTTGACAAAGAACCAAATCTTATAGCTTTTAAAGACTATTTAGTTCCTTTTTTGTAAGCTCCTTCAGAACCAAATACATCTAGTATTTTTGTTTTATAGTAAGCTTTCATTTCATCTTTTGCAGCTCCAAGATATTTTCTTGGGTCAAATTCTTTAGGGTTAGTTCCTAATACTCTTCTGATTGCTGCTGTAAATGCAAGTCTTCCATCTGTATCTACGTTTATTTTAGCAACTGCTGATTTAGATGCAAGTCTTAATTGTTCATCTGGTATACCGATAGCATCTTTAACTTCTCCACCAAATTCTTTTATCATATTTGTATATTGTTGAGGAACAGCTGATGATCCGTGTAATACAATTGGGAATCCTGGGATTCTTACTTCTATTTCTTTTAAGATATCTAGTCTTAATTTAGGATCTTCTCCTGGTTTAAATTTGTGAGCTCCGTGAGATGTTCCAATAGCTATTGCTAAAGAGTCAACTCCTGTTTTGCTTACAAATTCTTCAACTTCATCAGGATTTGTGTAAGTATGAGATTCAGCTTTAACATCATCTTCTATACCTGCTAAAATTCCTAATTCTGCTTCTACTGTTACATCAAATTTATGTGCATATTCTACTACTTCTTTAGAAACTTCTATATTTTTAGCAAAATCGTGGTGAGATCCATCGATCATTACTGATGAGAATCCAGCTGAAATACAAGTTTTTACAGTTTCTAAATCTGGACCGTGATCTAGGTGAAGAGCTACTGGAATATCTGATCCCATATTTCTTGCTCTATCAACTGCTGCTTTAGCTAATAGAGGAACTACGTCTGCTCCCATATATCCTAAAGCTCCTTTTGAACATTGAAGAATAACTGGTGACCCCATTTCAGCACAAGCTTCAACTATTGCAAGAGCCATTTCCATATTATTAAAGTTAAATGCAGGAACTGAATATCCTTCTCTGTTTGCTTTTGCAAACATTTCTTTAGTATTAGAAAGTCCTAAATCTTTATAATTGTACATTTGCGTCCTCCTTAAAATCAATTAATTCTATATTTTAATTTTATCAAATTATCCCTAGAAAATCAATTCTATAATAGGTCATATTTTTACTTTTATTTGTTTCAAAATATGCCTAAAAAACCATTTTATACGCATTCGTTTTTTTATTAGAACTAATGCCTGTGGAACTAAATCAATAACTGTCTCTATTACCTTTTGATATTTACTAAATTTGCCACTCACTATTTTTTTTGCACTTATTACCCAAGAAATCATCAATAAATTGAAAATTCTTAAAAAATTAAGTAAAAAATTAAGCACTCCTTCTTCAGTTATATAAAAATTTAAAAATTTAAACAAAACTTTTCCCTCTTGTTTATAAAATAATTGCACTAAACAAGTTGTAAAATATAGAAAAAATAAAAATTTCATTCTATTCAAATTATTTTTTAAACTTTTATTGAGAAAGATATTCATTAAAAGTAAAATTACAGTAATAATAGACATTACTTTTAAATCATTTATAAATATATTACTCAAAAGTAGTAAAATTAAACTACTTTTTAATAACATCTATTCCACCCATATAAGGAACTAAAGCTTTTGGAATTAAGAAAGATCCATCTTCTTGTTGATAGTTTTCCATAATAGCAACTAAAGTTCTTCCAACAGCTAATCCAGAACCATTTAGAGTGTGACAAAATTCACTTTTTGAGCTTCCATTTGGTCTATATTTAAGTCCCATTCTTCTAGCTTGGAAATCTGTACAGTTTGAACAAGATGAAATTTCTCTATATTTATGTTGTGATGGTAACCATACTTCTAGGTCATAAGTTTTAGCTGCTGAGAATCCTAAATCTCCTGAACATAATTGGATAACTCTATATGGTAACTCTAATCTTTGTAGTACCTCTTCAGCATTTAGTACCATTTTTTCAAGTTCATCATATGAAGTTTCTGGAGTAGCTATTTTAACCATCTCAACTTTATTAAATTGGTGAACTCTAATTATTCCTTTTACATCTTTACCATATGATCCTGCTTCTCTTCTAAAGCAAGGTGAGTATGCAGTATAATATTTAGGAAGATCTTTCTCATTTAAAATTTCTTGTCTGTGAATATTTGTCATAGTAATTTCAGCAGTTGAAATTAGGAACATATCATCAGATGTTCTATACATATCCTCTTCAAATTTTGGAAGTTGTCCTGTTCCTTCACAAATCTCTCTTTTTACTAAGAATGGAGTTATATGCTCTGTATATCCGTGCTCTAATGTATGCATATCAAGCATAAAGTTAATTAAAGCTCTTTCTACTCTTGCTCCCATACCTCTATAAAGAACAAATCTTGACCCTCCAAGTTTTGATCCTCTTTCAAAATCTAATATTCCAAGATCTTCTCCAATTTCCCAGTGTGCTTTTGGTTCAAAACTGAACTCTCTAGGAGTTCCCCATCTTCTTATTTCAACATTTGATTCCTCATCTTTTCCAATTGGAGTTCCTTCTTGATATACATTTGGTATTGTCATTTGGAAATATCTAAGTTTTTCATCTACTTCTGCAAGTTTAGCATCAAGTTCTTTAATTTGTCCAGATAATTTTCCCATTTCTTCAATTATTTTTGATGCATCTTGTTTCTCTTTTTTTAATCTAGCTATTTCAGCAGATTCAGTGTTTCTTTTTTGTTTTAATAACTCAACTTCTCCAAGGATTGTTCTTCTTTCTTCATCAAGTTTATCAAATTCTGTAAGATCAATACTACTATTTCTGTTAGCAAGCATCTCCTTTACAAGTTCTCTGTTTTCACGAATAAATTTTAATTCTAACATCTTATTTATTCTCCTCTCTAAAATTATTTATTAATTATTTGTTTTATATCCTAATCTTTTTATTCTAACATCTTGTTGCTCTATTCCAGCTAAATCAAGATAAGAATTAGGAGATGTATTTATTATCTCCATAGCTATTTTATTTCCAACTCTCTCAAAATGTTTTATTCTCTCTTTTAGATTTCTTGTAGTAATTTTTCCTTTTTTCTCTTTTACTTCTACAATCTCATCTTGATTTAAAAGAGTTTCTAATTTTTCAATAATTTCCTCTTCACTCTCTACTTCATAAACCATAATAGTATACTCTTCCATAATTGAAGCTTTTCCTATTACATCTTCTACTTTATTCACTCTAAATCCGACAACATTGCTACTATTTAATCTATTGAAAACCTCTTCATTTGACATAGGTTCTTCTAATTCAAAATCCATAAGCTCATTATATGCTTCTGTACCTAAAGATATAGGACTTCCAAAAGACATCTTAGGTCTTGGGTGAAACCCTTGACTATATTTTACTGGAATTTGTGATTTTTTCAATAATCTATCAAAAAATCTCAGTAAATCTAAGTGGGAGATAAATTTCATTTCTCCAAACTTATCAAAATATACTCTTTTTTTCATTTTTACCTCATAATATTATTTATTTTGTTTGTATTATGTAATTTTACCACTTTATTTAATATTATTCAATTAAATTTATTTTAATTTTTCTTCCAATTTTTTCTCAATAGCTCTTACTCTTTTTAACAATTCTGGTAATTTTTTCCACGATACTCTTACTTTTAAATCTTCTTTGTGATCCATTAAAGGATAACCTGAAAGCATTTGATTATCAGCTACATTTCCTGTAACTCCAGATTTAGCAGCTATCACAACATTACTTCCTATCTTTAGATGTCCAGCTACTCCTGTTTGTCCAGCCAATGTTGTATTATTTCCAACTTCTACACTTCCAGCTATACCAACTTGTGAAACAAGTAAACAATTTTCCCCTATAATATCATTATGAGCTATTTGAACTAGATTATCTATTTTTGTATATTTCTTTATAACTGTATTTCCTATTGTTCCTCTATCAACTGTTGTATTTGCCCCAATTTCAACATTATCCTCTATAACAACGTGTCCTATCTGATCTATCTTAGTATTATTTCCATTTATTTTTATAAATCCAAATCCATCTGACCCTATAACACAACCTGGTTGAAGCACACAGTTTTTACCTATTTCACAAAATTCTCTAACAGAAACATTTGAATAGATAACTGTTCCTTCTCCAATTTTTACCCCTTCACATATTGTTACATTTGGGTAGATAGTTACATTATCACCTATTACTACATCGTGTCCTATATATACATTTGGAGCTAATCTAACATTTTTACCTATCTTACTTGAATCCTCTATCATCTTTTCAAAAGGTTTAGTCTCTCTCTTAAAAAAATTTAAAAGCTTTGGCATTAATGTTCTTGGATTTTCTTTTACCTTCAAATATGTTTTTCCTATATTTTCTGGCAAAGGAATATCTGGAACTATTATTACTTTTGCTTTTGTTCCTTGCAAATTTTTTAAAAATTTTTCATCTGATGCAAAAGTTAAACTATCCTCCTGTGCTTGAAAAAAGGGAGCAAGTCCAGAAATATTTTCTAGACTTAAATCTCCCTTTACTTCACAACCAAGGAGGGTAATTAAATCAACTAATTTATAAGTCATAATTACCTCCCTAAAATATTTCTATTTCTTTATTTTTTCCATAGTTGTTATTACTTGAGTTGTTACATTTTCTCCACCAAATTTAACTGCTCCAGCTTCAAATATGTAATCATAATTTCCTGATTTTGCTACCTCATCTATTGCTTTATTTAAAGTTGCTTCTATTGCTTGGAATCTTGTAAATTCCTCTTTACTCAATTTAGTTTGTGAATCTTGTATAAATTTTTGGAAAGCTTTTACTTGGTTTTCAAATGCTTTCTTTTCTTTATCTGTAACTTTGCTTCCTTTTGATTGAAGTTCTAATTGAGCTTTTTGAAGAGCAACTTCTTTTTGTTTTATTTCATTTTCAAGTCTAGTTTTCTCTTTATTTAAGTTTTCTTGAACTACTCTAGTTTGAGAGAATTTAGAAAATGCTTCTTGTGAATTTACATATCCTACTTTTGTTGCAAATGCTGATGCTGATAGCACTAGAGCCATTGCTGGTATTAATAATTTTTTCATTTTGATTCCTCCGTTTTATAGTAACTTATAATTTATTTAGATTAGAATGATTGTCCCATATTAAAGTAAAATTCCATTCCATCATCCATTTTATTTCCTACTGGCCAACCAAAGTCAAATCTTAATGGACCAATAGGTGTATTAAGTCTTAATCCTACCCCAGCTGTTGTTGCTATTTCATCAGGGAAGTTTCCTTCGTGATCATAATCTAAAGCTCTTCCTTGATATTTCCACGCTCTTCCTGCATCAAAGAACACTACAAATCCTAAAAGATCATTTATTTGAGTTCTATTTTCTATTGTACCAACAAGTTTTTGAGTTCCTTTGAAGAATCCTCCTTCATATCCTCTTAGAGTGCTTCCTCCTCCAACCCAGAATCTTTGTCCTTCTTTAGTAGTATCAGTCATTATTCCACCTACTACTTTATAAGCAAAAGTATTATTTTTAAATAATCCTCTGTGGTATTTTCTAAGTTCTAGAGTTATATTTCCAAATACATCTCCATCATATCCATTAGCATATCCACCTTCTAATTGAAGTTTTGCATATTCTCCTGCTGTTGGATTCCAGAAATGGTTTCTTGTATCATAAGTAATTGATGGGAAGATACTCCATACAAAGTAATCATCGTCCATTCCTTCAACTTTTCTTTTGTCTTTTATTTTCCAATAATATTCACCATTTCTATGATCAAACTCATCTTTATCAGCTTCTTCTTCAACATATTCAAATTTTGTTCCAATTCCTAATCTTACATTTTTAGTAATTCCTTTTCCTATATTGAATTTAGCTCCTATTGTATCTATCTTGTTAAATAAAGCACTGTCATCATCTTCATAAGTATTTTTGTAGATGCTCCAACCCCAAGAAATTCTATCAGTATCTTTTATCCAAGGATCGTAGAAGTTAATTGAAAAACTACTATAATCTTCGTCTGATTTTTCAAATGTAAATCCTAGCTCTTGTCCTTTTCCTTTCCAGTTAGTATCTTTTATTGAAACTGTACCTAAAAGTCCTATTTCTGATCCATAAGAGATTGCTCCTTGAAGTATAGCTGTTCTTTCTTCATCAAAAAGAAGTACTATTGTTCTTCCATCTGGATCTCCCGGAATTTGTCTTGCTTCATATTTAACGTTTTTAAAGTGTCCTAATCTCATAAGATTTTTTACACTTTCATCATATTTTTTAGAGTTAAAAATTTCATCTTTTGAGAATTCTAGCTCTCTTTCAATTACATAATCTTTTGTTTTTAAAACATCATCTGTCGGTTTTCTTCTAGCACCTTTTTGTTTAGTTACCATCTTTTTAAATTGAATATCTCTTACTTTTCCTTCACTTAAATAGATTTCAAGTTCAAGATTTCCATTGATAACTACATCAGCAACTTCAGTAAGTGTATAT
>JAUNAY010000051.1:6492-8285 GCA_030527385.1 Fusobacterium sp.
AATTCTATCTCTATCTTCTCTGATAGTATTGATATTGAAAACTTTTCCTGGTTCAGTTTTAATAACTTTCATAAGCTCTTCTGTTGAGTATACAGTATTTCCTATGATATTTACTCCATTTAAAACTGGGTTTTCCATAACTGAATATATTATCTTTACTCCATTTCCACTTTTTACAGCATCTGGAGCAACATCTCTAAAATATCCACTTTCAATAAGATTTTTATGTCCTTCTATTACCTTATTTTTTGAGAAATATCCTCCTACTTTTATAGGAACTAATTTAGCAAGTTCATCTTTACTCACATATTGATTTCCTACAAATTCAACTGAATTTACAAGAAGTGAAGTGTCTACCTTACCTCTTTCAGACAATGGAATAATTCCATTTTTTTCAAGTGCAGTTTTAGCATCTCTATTTTCTAAAACATTTACTATTAGTTTTATTCCACCATCATATACTGTTGGTTGTACAGCTACATCTGCAACATACTCTAATCCTTTGATGTTTTTGTAATCTTCAATCATATTTTCTGTTACAAACTTATTTCCCTCTTTAGAAACCATAACATCTAAAATGATTTCATAAGGAATCTCTCTATTGTTTACTACTTCTATTTTTTTAATGCTGTAATTAGATTCTCCAGCAAAACTTAGAAGTCCCAATAGAAAAACCATTAGTGCTACTAGTTGTTTTCTCATCCTTACCTCCATTTAGTTACTTTATAAAGATATCTAATAGATTATCATATTTTTTCTCATATTTAAAGTCTATATGATAATTTATTGCATCTTTTGTTTTTTCATCTGATTTTGTCTTTATTCTCTCCGATAGTTTCCCAGCTCCTATTCCAATAGATCTTCCAGGTCTAAATCTATATTCAATAGAGAAATCATACTCATCAAATGCACCATTGCCTCCACTACTTCTCTCTGTTTTATCTGTGTTATCATCTCCTAATAGGCTTCCTCTAGCTACCCAATACAATTTATCTTTGTAGATATTATCTTCAGCTTCAATAATTGCTCCTAATCTCAATCTATTTCCTTCTTGATTTTGATTATTTGAATTATTTTTCTCATCTGTTACTATATTTGATTTTATCCTAAATTTAGAAATTTTTAAAGTATTTTTTACTAAATTTGAAACTGGTTTAAATAAAGTCTGCGATAACTGGCTTCCAACAACAGTTTTTATCAAAGTTGTTGAAGCTCCATCTGAAAATTCTTCGCTATCTTCACCTACTAATAAAGATGATAAATTACCACTTGAACTTCCATTTTTAGATGTTATTGTAAATTTAAGATCATCTAACTCTCCATTTATGCTCATTCCTATCTCATCATTATCAACTTTAACTTTTGAATCTATTATCAATGTAGGATTTACAGTTGGAAGATAATCTTTTTTATCATTAAAAATAACTATTGCTTTATCTAATAAAAATGTATTTCCATTGACTTCTAAAGATCCATTTTTTACTTCAACATCTCCCAATAAAAGTAGTTTTCCATTTTTTCCTGTAATTCTTCCATTAGCAGACACTCCACCTTTTACATCACTCACAAATACATTCAAATCTTGAATATCCAAATCAATATCATCTTTTGTTCTAAAGTTAACATCTATCTCTAAAGCTTTATCAAAAACTGTGTTTATTTTAAAATCTTCTCCTAATTCCTCACTACTATTGACAACTTTAGAAGATGACTTAAATAAGAAATTTTTTATTATTTGAAATATAGTTTTTGAGTTGTTTGGAATATCTATTACTTTTCCATCAAGAACTACA
>JAUNAY010000052.1 GCA_030527385.1 Fusobacterium sp.
CTATAAAGAGAGAAAGTATAAATTTAAGAGAACTATTAGAAAAAATATTAGAAAAATATCTGTTAGATATAAAAGAAAAAGAGATAAAATTAAAATTGGATATAGCTGAAGATATAATAGAAGAAGATTTAAAAAAATTGGAAGTAGTGATTAATAATCTATTAACAAATGCAATAACTTATGTAGATGAAAGGGAAATAATAAATATATATTTTAAAAATAGAGAGTTTGTCATAGAGAATAGTTCTGATTTTATTCCTAAAGAAAAAATAGAAAATTTATTTAAACCTTTTTATAAGTTAGATTTTGAAAGAAAAAGAAAATATGGTGGAACAGGATTGGGATTATCAATAGTTAAAAATATTTTGGATCTTTTACAACTTAAATATAGTATTGATTTTGATGTAGAAAAAAACTTCTTTATATTCAAAATAAAATTTAATTAGTAAAAAAACACTCTCTGTTAAAATACAGAAAGTGTTTTTTTATTAGAATTTATTAATCTGTTTTTTCTTTTTATCTTTTCTAAGTTTAATCATTCGTTTAATTTTATTATAGCGTCTTATTTTATAATAAATTTGTGAAAAAGTAGAGACAAAAACTATTCCAACTGTTATTGCAGCTGTAATCAAAAGAGTTTCAATCCCCTTAGATAAAGCTTCATCAAGTTTATTTTCTACTAGATACGACATAGTAAAATAAACTCCACTTCCTGGAACTAAAGGAATTAAACTAGCAATTAAAGTGGAAGTGACAGGTGTTTTTAGTATTCTTGCCATTACTTCAGAATAGATAGTAAGAGCAATTGAAGCAAACATAAAAGAAGCAGGAATTGAATATTTAGCCTCTTTAAAAATAATATATACAGCCCAACCCAAAGCACCACCTACTCCTGCATAAAATAATTTTTTTCCTTTTAAATTGAAAAGTATTCCAAAAGCAAAGGTACTGCCAGCAGCCCAAAGCATTTCCAATAGCATCTATATTCCCCCTAGTTTTAAAAGTATAAATAGTGCAAAACCTGTTCCAATAGCTAAAGCAGCTCCAACTAAAAATGCTTCTACGGCTCTTGATATACCAGAGAGAAGATCTCCAGCCACCAAATCACGAATGGCATTAGTAAGAGCTATTCCAGGAACAAGTAGCATAATAGTACCAATTATAGAGTATGAAACAGAAGTAATAAAATTAATTTTATATGCTAAATAAGCTGATATAGTACAAATAAAGCCTCCCAATGTATTGATAAAAAAACTATTAGACTGTAATTTAGCAGCAAAATCAGAGATTATAAAAATAAGTCCTCCACCAATAGAAGCTGAAACAGCATCGTGAAAATTACCTTTAAATAATAGAGCAAAAGAAGCAGCCCCAAGACAATATGCTAAGAAATACATAAATTTGCTATATGTAATATCTTTATCTATTTTTATAGCTTCTTGAGCAAATTCCTCTAATGTATATTTTTTTATATCTCTAACTAATTGATTAATACAGTGAACTTTATTAAGATTAGTGGAACGATTTGGCACACGTTCAACAGAACAGAATAGTTCACCTTTTGAATTTCTTACAGAAGTAATTATACAAGTAATAGAAACAAAACATTGAGCATTAAGCCCGTGATGCTTGCAAATTCTATTGATAATATCCTCAACTCTATAAGTTTCAGCTCCACTTTGAAGAGCCATTTTTCCTATCATATTAGCCATTATCAGAATTCTATTTTCATTCATTTCCCCCTCCAGAAAAGAAAATTATTTAAACATTTCAAGAACTTCAGCTGAATATTTTCCATCATCGTCGTGAGCAATTAATGGTGGAAGAATTCTAAGTCCTGGTTTACCATATTTAATTCCCTCCACAAGAAGTATCTTTCCCTCTTTATTTAATTTTGTATGGCAAAACTGAATTCTCTTTGGTTCTATATTATATTTTTTCATATTTTCCATTATATCCATAAATCTGTCCACTCTATGCACTAAAGCAAAATGTCCTTTATCCTTTAAAAGATTAGATGCAGTTTGAATGATTTCTTCTAAAGTGATAGATATTTCGTGTCTAGCAAGAGTAAGTTGAGTAAGATCATTAAGTTGATTTTCATTTCCATCAAATTTAAAAAATGGTGGATTAGAAATAACCATATCTATTGAATTATTTCTAAAATATTTTTTCCAATTTTTCATATCATCA
Organism: Fusobacterium sp.; assembly: GCA_030527385.1. Classification (GTDB taxonomy): domain Bacteria; phylum Fusobacteriota; class Fusobacteriia; order Fusobacteriales; family Fusobacteriaceae; genus Fusobacterium_A. The sequence goes on from JAUNAY010000052.1 coordinate 2,194, forward strand.
TTGATAATACTTATTTGATCTTCTAAATTATTAAGCTCGACATTTCTTAGAGCAAGGTCACTAGAGATTTTTTGTATCTCTATTCCTGTGATTTTTGCTTTTGTTTTTTTTGAAAGAAAAAGAGGAATAACTCCATTTCCAGTACCTAAGTCTACAATATTGTTGGTATATTTTGTAATTGAAGCAAATTCAGAGACCAAAAGCGAATCCAATGAAAATGCAAAATGATCAACTCTTTGTATAATTTTCATATCTTTATTTAAAAGATTAACAATAGTTTCTAACTCGTTTAATATCATAATAATTCCCTCCACTAGAATTATATCAAGTTCTTAGAAAAAAAGGAATATAAATTAAAACAAATAGCATAAAAAAATAATAGTTGGATAAAAGTTGCTCACGAATTATTAAACAAAAAATAATAAAAGGAAAAAATAATAAAAAAATAAAGCTAAAAAATAAAATTTCTTTTAATAAATAAAATTTGTAAAAATAAAAGCAAATAAAAAAATTTTCTTGATTACTTTTTACTAACAAAATGATTAAATTTAAACAAAAAATATATAAACTCTTTCATAACACTTGACTTTAATTTAAAATATTGGTATAACTTATATTAAGGTACGATTGACAGGTTGTATGTGTTTAAAAAAGGCATTCAATACGTATAAAAATATAAAATACGGTTTTTGAACGCAAATGATTTTAAAATAAGTAGTTAATTTTTTGACAAAAAAGTGCTATAATTAATATGTGAATATACTATATAAAATTGTAGTAATTTATGTCAAAAAATGGATATTCTGAAAATGTCCAAAAGTTATAGTGGGATTTTTGCAGAAAATTTAGTGTTTATAAGGTTGTAAGCATAAATTTTATAAGTAGATCCCTAGTTAGACACACGTCTTAAAAGGTCAAGAAAAATAAAAAAGTTAACAATAACTAGTAGGAGGATTAAGATAATGGAATTTAATATACCTAAGACACATGAACTTTTCAGACAAATGATAAGAGAATTTGCTGAAAATGAGGTAAAACCTTTAGCTGCTGAAGTAGACGAAGAAGAAAGATTCCCAGTAGAAACTGTTAAAAAAATGGCTGAAATTGGGTTAATGGGAATTCCTATTCCAAAAGAATATGGAGGAGCAGGAGGAGACAACGTAATGTATGCTATGGCTGTAGAAGAACTTTCTAGAGTTTGTGCAACTACAGGAGTTATTGTTTCTGCACACACTTCACTAGGAACTTGGCCAATCCTTAAATTTGGTACTGAAGCTCAAAAACAAAAATATATTCCAAAACTAGCAAGTGGAGAATGGATTGGAGCATTTGGATTAACTGAACCAAACGCAGGAACAGATGCTGCTGGACAACAAACTACTGCTGTTTTTGATGAAGCAACTAACGAATGGATCATCAATGGATCAAAAATATTCATAACAAACGCTGGATATGCAAATGTATATGTAATATTTGCAATGACAGACAAATCAAAAGGATTAAAAGGAATTTCATCTTTCATAATTGAAGCTGGAACTCCAGGATTCACAATTGGTAAAAAAGAAAAGAAACTTGGAATTAAAGGTTCTTCAACTTGTGAATTAATATTTGAAAATGTAAGACTTCCAAAAGAAAACCTATTAGGAGAATTAGGAAAAGGATTCAAAATTGCTATGATGACTCTTGATGGAGGAAGAATAGGAATTGCTTCTCAAGCATTAGGAATCGCTCAAGGTGCTTTAGATGAAACTGTAAACTATGTAAAAGAAAGAAAACAATTTGGAAGAGCTATTGCTAAATTCCAAAATACTCAATTCCAATTAGCTGACTTAGAAGTAAAAGTAGAAGCAGCAAGACTTCTTGTTTATAAAGCAGCTTGGAGAGAAAGCAACAACCTTCCTTACACAGTAGATGCAGCTAGAGCAAAACTATTTGCAGCTGAAACAGCTATGGAAGTAACTACTAAAGCTGTTCAACTACACGGAGGATATGGATACACTAGAGAATATCCAGTAGAAAGAATGATGAGAGACGCTAAGATTACTGAAATCTATGAAGGAACATCAGAAGTTCAAAGAATGGTAATAGCAGGAAATCTTTTAAAATAATTAAAAAATAACTAATAGCGAAAAATTGAGTATATGAATTAATATATGGAGGACGGAAGATGAAAATAGTAGTTTGTATAAAACAAGTTCCAGATACAACTGAGATCAAATTAGATCCAGTAAAAGGAACACTAATCAGAGATGGAGTTCCTAGTATTATGAACCCAGATGATAAAGCTGGATTAGAAGAAGCTTTAAGATTAAAAGATCAATATGGAGCTCACGTAACAGTTATCACAATGGGACCACCTCAAGCAGAAGCAATCTTAAGAGAAGCTTATGCAATGGGTGCAGACAGAGCTATTCTTTTAACAGATAGAAAATTTGGAGGAGCAGATACTCTAGCTACTTCTAATACAATCGCAGCAGCTTTAAGAAATATAGAAGCTGACTTAATCATCGCTGGAAGACAAGCAATAGATGGAGATACTGCACAAGTAGGACCACAAATAGCTGAACACTTAGGATTACCTCAAGTATCTTATGTAAAAAATATGCAATATAACAAAGAAGATAATTCATTAACAATTGAAAGAGCTGTTGAAGATGGATATTACCTAGTAAATGTTCAACTTCCTGCTTTAGTTACTGTACTTTCAGAAGCTAACCAACCTAGATATATGAGAGTTAAAGGAATTGTGGAAGCTTTTGATAAACCAGTTGAAACTTGGAACTTTGATAATATAACAGTTGATCCAGCAGTTATTGGACTTGCAGGATCACCTACAAAAGTTAAAAAATCATTTACTAAAGGAGCTAAACAAGCTGGTAAAGTATTTGATGACCTTGATACAAAAGCAGCAGTTAATTTAATTATAGAAAAATTAAAAGAAAAATTTGTTATTTAACCTAATATGCAAGAATCACCCGCCTTTATGGGCGGTGTGATGAATTGCTTTCAGGCTAGGAACTAGCCGTGGAGCTTGGTAAATATAGTTAGATAATTAGGTTGCTAGCTACTTCCCAAGAAGCTCTCACTTCTTAAGTGGCGAGTAGTTCACCAAATGAACCTTAAGATAAAGGAGATAAGATAATGAATTTAAGTGATTATAAAGGAATATTAGTATTTGCAGAACAAAGAGACGGGGTAGTTCAAAACGTAGGTTTAGAACTAATTGGAAAAGCTAAAGAATTAGCAGCAAAATTAGATGTACCAGTAACAGCAGCTTTAATAGGATATAATGTTGAAGGATTAGCTAAAACTCTTGTAGAATATGGAGCTGACAAAGTATTAGTAGTTGATCAAGCTAGATTAGAACACTATGATACAGAAGCTTATGCACAAGTATTTAAAGCTATAATAGATGTTAAAAAACCTGAAATAGTACTTTTCGGAGCTACTACTTTAGGAAGAGACTTAGCACCAAGAGTATCTTCAAGAATGAAAACTGGACTTACAGCTGACTGTACAAAACTTGAAATTTCTGAAGAAACTAAAGGATTAGAAATGACAAGACCTGCATTTGGAGGAAACTTAATGGCAACTATCGTTTGTCCAGATCACAGACCTCAAATGTCAACAGTAAGACCAGGAGTTATGCAAAAAGCTCCTAGAGAAGAAGGAAGAGTAGGAGAAATAGAAAAATTCCCTGTAACTCTTGATACTTCTAAAATGAAAGTTAAAATTGTAAAAGTAGTTAAAGAAACTGCTAACAAAGTAGATATATCAGAAGCTAAAATACTTGTTTCTGGAGGAAGAGGAATCGGATCTGCAGAAAACTTTGCAGCACTAGAAGCAGTAGCAAAAGAAATTGGAGCAACAGTTTCAGCTTCAAGAGCAGCAGTAGATGCTGGATATATTGATCACGATAGACAAGTTGGACAAACTGGTAAAACAGTAAGACCAGATATCTATTTTGCTTGTGGAATTTCAGGAGCAATCCAACACGTTGCAGGTATGGAAGAATCTGAATATATTGTAGCTATCAACAAAGATAAAGATGCAGCTATATTTGACGTTGCAGATTTAGGAATTGTAGGAGACGCTAACAAAATAGCTCCATTACTAGCTGAAGAATTAAAAAAAGCAAAAGCTGGAAAATAGTATAAATTAAAAATTAAGTAATTTTTAATAAAGAGGACTGGTTGATTTTTTAATTGACCAGTCTTTTCTTTAATAGAGGTGATTTTGTGGAAAGTATAGTTAAAAGAATTGAAAAACTTAGAAAATTAATGAAAGAAAAAAATATAGATATATATTTAATTCCATCATCAGATTATCATCAAAGTGAGTATGTAGGAGAGTATTTTAAATCAAGAGAGTTTATTTCAGGATTTACAGGATCAGCAGGTACAGTAGTTGTCACTTGTGATCAAGCTGGACTTTGGACAGATGGAAGATATTTTATTCAAGCAGAAAAACAATTAAAGGGAAGTGGAATAACTCTTTTTAAAATGGGAGAAGAAAATGTTCCAACTTATTCAGAATATATAAATCAAAATTTAAAAAATAATCAAACTTTAGGATTTGATGGGAAAGTTCTTGATGCTGAAACTATATTAGATTTAAAAAATAACTTTGGAAATAAAAATATAGTTTTAGAGGATAGATATGATTTAATAGGAGAAATTTGGGAAGATAGACCAGCTCTTCCTATGACAGAAGTATTTGTATTAGATGAAAAATATGCTGGAGAAAGTTTTGAAAGTAAATTAAGTAAATTAAGAACAAAAATGGGAAGTCTAAAAGCTGATATACATATTTTAACATCTTTAGATGACATAGCGTGGTTATTTAATATAAGAGGAAGAGATATTAAAAATAATCCAGTTACATTAGCATACGCTCTAATTTCTATGGATAAAGCAATTCTTTATATAGATAGAAAAAAAATAAATAATGAAGTTGAACAATATTTAATAAACAATAAAATTGAGATAAAAGAGTATTTTGCTATATATGAAGATGTAAAAAATATTCAAGAGGAAACAGTTTTATTAGATAAAGAAAAAGTAAACTATTTAATTTATAATAGTATAAAAGGAACTATCTTAGATAGAAAAAATCCAACAACTTTAATGAAAGCGTGTAAAAATAGTATAGAATTAGAAAATTTAAGAAATTCACACCTTAAAGATGGAGTTGCTGTAACTAAATTTATGTATTGGCTAAAAAGTAATATAGGCAAAATTGATATGACTGAAATAAGTGTAAGTGAAAAATTAGAAAATTATAGAAAAGAGCAAGAACTATATATAGAACCTAGTTTTAATACAATTTCAGCATATGAAGCTAATGCTGCTATGATGCATTACAGTGCAAATGAAAAATCAAACAGCATACTATATCCAAGAAATCTATTATTAATAGATTCTGGAGGACAATATTTAGATGGAACAACAGATATAACTAGAACATTTGTTTTAGGTGATTGTGCTAGAGAGATAAAAGAACACTTTACATTGGTTTTAAAAGGTATGTTATCTTTATCTAAAGTTAAATTTTTATATGGAGCAAGAGGGACTAATTTAGATATTTTAGCTAGAAAACCAGTGTGGGAAAGAGGAATAGATTATAAATGTGGAACAGGACACGGAGTAGGATTTTTATTAAATGTACACGAAGGTCCGCAAGGAATTAGATTCCAAACAAATCCACAAGTTTTAGAAGAGGGAATGACAATTACAAATGAACCTGGTGTATATATAGAGGGATCACACGGAATAAGATTAGAAAATGAATTAATAGTAAAAAAAGCTGAAAAAACAGTTTTTGGACAATTTATGGAATTTGAAACTATGACATATGCACCATTAGATCTTGATGGAGTTATTCCTGAAATGTTAGAAAATGATGAGAGAGAATTTTTAAATAAATATCATAAAATGGTATTTGAAAAATTATCTCCATATTTAACAATTGAAGAAAAAGAGTGGCTAAAAGAATATACTAGAGAGATTTAAAAATAATAATATTATTAACGAAGCAGTTTTTAG